>NZ_JBHUOR010000024.1:0-33470 GCF_042686175.1 Kurthia populi
TAAATCCCTGTACAATCGCTAATTTTAATGCGCTCGTAAATTTCGTCATAAAAAAACCACACCTCCAATTGTTAGATTGTGTCTAACAATTGGGGTGCAGTTCATAAGTTAGCGAAAGCGATTCGTGATGTGTCATGGTCTTCTTTTGTACAAAAACTGATGTATAAGGCAAAATGGTTCGATCGAAAAATTGTCGAAATCGACAGATTCTTCCCATCGAGCCAAATTTGTCATATTTGCGGTCATCGAGATGGCAAGAAACCATTAGCTATTCGTGTGTGGACTTGTTCATCTTGTGGTACGACACTAGACCGAGATATTAATGCAAGTAAGAATATCTTAATCGAAGGGTTAAGACTTTTAAAGCAACAACCGTAGGAACTACGGGGATAGCCTACTAAAAAAAGTGAAGCCGCTGTTTCGAGCAACTGGAAACAAGCAAGCACTGTTCGTAGGAATCTCCCACTTCAAGCAACGTTCAAAGAATGGCTAAGTGGGGGGAGTTCAATGGTCAGATGGCGCATGATTTAAAGCACTTTGAGCAAATTGAGCAAGCACTGCATCAAAATGTACAGAAAAAATAAGAATAATGCTGTTTTTTCTTTATTGGAAAAAGCAGCTTTTTTTATGAATAGTACCCATATTATTAAAATAATAATGAGAAAAACACTATTGGGTCGTTGCGTTAAATTTTCCAACGATGCAAGAAATGCGTAGTGGGTAAAAGTCAAAAATAGTACAAATATTAATAGTTGGTAATTGGAAAATTATTATTAGTGAGGGAAAGTATATGACAAATTATGGTGAAAATTTATTTGAAGGAGCAGCAGCGTATTATGCACAGTATCGACCAGTGTATCCGGCACATCTCATTCGCTTTTTAGTAGAGAAGTTTGCTGATAATGGTCAGCAGAAACTGCTGGATATTGGCTGTGGCACAGGAGAAATTTCCTTTCGTTTATTCGATTGGTTTGACGAGGTCATAGGCATTGATACGGATAAGGAAATGCTATGTGAGGCAATGCGCAAAAAAGAGCTGCTTCGCGTCTCAAATGTACATTTTTTCAATGGAGACCTCGTACAGTTTTTAGCGCATCAGTCTATAGATAAACTTCAGCTTGTAACAATGGCAAAATCTTTTCATTGGATGAACCGCGAAGCGCTGTTACATACACTTTATCCACTGATTCAATCAGGTGGTGGCGTAGCACTTATTGATCAGTACATACCGGATAAAGAAATAACGCCTTGGGAGCAGGCATTTAAACAAGTTGTGAAGAAATGGTACGGAGCAGAGCGCAGAGCCGGTAATACAACGTATACGCATCCAGTAAAAAGCCATGCAACGGTAATTGAGGAATCTGCTTTTACCTTACAGCAATATTCATTAGCTCCTTATACATATACGTGGACAATTGACGCTATCTTAGGCAATCATTACTCAACATCTTACGGTCTAAAACAATTTTTAGGAAGTGAAGCACGCATACAAGCATTTGAGCAAGATGTTCGTGAAACATTATTGCAGCTTAATCCAGCAGGTGTTTTTGAAGAAATACTCCCTGTGTCGGTGAAGTTAGCAATGAAATAGATAAAAGAGGCTTTGACATACGTGTAGAAATCACCTCTCCTATGAGCATAAGAAAAAACGGAACATGACGTGTTTTGTCGCAGCCTCTTTTTTTAATGATGTAAGCATATAACGCTATGTAGATAGACGTTCGATTAATGTTGGAATTAATTCCGCTTCACTTTCATCGTAAAACCATATCTCGGCTTCATCTTCAACGATGACAAATAACGGTTTATCATTGGAATAGAAGGCTAAATATTCAGGGAGTTCGCCCATTTCCCAACCAAATGCATGATTTGTAAAGGTTTTAAGTACTTCTTTCGCACGACGAATGGATTTATAGCGAAAAACATGTGATTTTCTTTCAGAGCCATATATATGCGCAATATTTCCATAACGATGCACTTTTCGTTTGATTAAAAATTCATCTAGCGGTTCTAGCACAGTTGAATAGGTTTCTTCTAAGAGATTTTCATTCAACACATTGTCGGCATTAACTTTAATGGACTCTTCTTTAATCGTGAACTCAAAAAAGTCGGATAGCTTAAAAGCGACATCAAGTAACGTAAAATAGTCTTCATTAAAAAAATCTTCGTTTACACATCTCATTATTTTCACTCCTTACGAGAAGAATGTATTGAATAAGTTTAACATAATAATATTGGGGCTAGAAAAGATAAAAAAGGCAGACATCGTGCCATGATGTCTACCTAGATTAAAACAATAATTGATAAATGACATAACTAATCACCAATATGACAATAATGGAAAGTGTAGCTTTCCAGTTTGTCCCGGCTCTAACAGGTTGGTTGATGCTATCATTTAAAGTACCACCTGGATTTTTTTCGGCTTCTTGACGGTGCAGCTTTTCAGGATCGTGCATCTAAACACCACCTTTAAAGGGATATTATGTATAATTATACCATGCACAGCGAGCTTATTAATGAAAAAAGGAGGTCACCCATGACGATATATCATTCGAAAGAAAGCACTATTTTTACGATTACACAGCAGCCTGTTGTTGAAAAGGTGTTGCTAAAAGATGTCGGCTGTGAGGTTGGAGTTGATGCAAATCAACAAATTGCGACGCTGCGTTTTACCCGTGACGATTTCGAACGTCGAAAGAAATTAACGATTTATGGCGGTACATATTTTAAGATTCTACGAAAGCAACCTACAGCTGTGTATACGTATTATAATGCTGTATTTTCATTTGCAAAGGGGAAGCTTGCCTCTATCGAATTCAAGCATCAGGCAGAGACAGTGAAAGAGATGCGTATGGAGCTTTTACTGCCGCCCATTGAATATGACGAGGAAACGGAAATGATTTCTTTGGCGTTAGATGAGGATGTTGCGCTCACAGACCCTAGGGCAGCTGCGTTTGCATGGCATAATTTAAAAAGCCAAGCAGATAATTTTTACTTTGATGGAAAGTTAGTCGTCTATTTAGATGGTGAGTTATTTTTCGAAGAGAGCACCACTGATGTTTGTGGGTTACTTAAGGCGCTAAAAACCTATAAAGAATATGATGGGGTAAATGATATTTTATTTTTAGATTCTACTGTAACGTTTTTAATTACGAAATCGGACGCGGGTATGCATTTGTATACGGATGATGAAGCTCAGCAATGGAGTAAGCTGATTCCACCGGCACTCTTTGATAAGGCGATAGAAGATGTTTATACTGCTTTTTGTACACTTCTAATCGATACAAAATTACCGTTGTCGCAGCGTGAAGATGTGTTAGCACTAAGCATGGTATAATGACGAAGTAAAAAGCTGTAAAGGATGATGACAATGTGGTCAATCAAAAAATTTGATGAATTATCAACGAAGGAATTGTATGCTATTTTGAAGAAGCGTACAGATGTATTTGTTGTCGAGCAGGCATGTCCATATCCAGAACTAGATGGCAAAGATTTTGCTTCGTATCATTTATTTAAAGAGCAGGACGGTGAAATTGTGGCATATTTACGTGTGCTACCGGCAGGTGTATCCTATGATGAGGCATCGATTGGACGCGTTCTTGTGAAGCAAAACTACCGCGGAAAAGGATTAGCACAGCAATTACTAAAGAAAGCATTACGCTTTTTAGAAGATGAGCTTCATGAAACGACGATTAAAATCCAAGCACAGGATTATTTACGCAAATTTTATGGCTCGTTTGGCTTTGAAGTTATCTCTGAAACGTATTTAGAAGATGATATTCCACATGTAGATATGCTGAAGAAGGCATAAAAAAAGAGGCTAAGACCAAGGGAAACGGTCAGCCTCTTTTTTAATTGCGTGTTTTTAATAGTAGATAAATAAAATATGGTGCACCGACAATCGATAAGATGACCCCAACAGGCAATTCTGCAGGTGCGATGACGATACGTGCGATCGTATCCGATGCAACAACGAGTAATGCGCCAATTAGTGCGCTTAGCGGTAGTACACGCATATGTGAACGACCAACTAAACGACGTGCAATATGTGGTGCAATCAGTCCAAGGAATGTCAGGCCACCACCAACGGCTACACAGCTACCTGCTAAAAGCACCGCTAAAATTAATAGCCATTTTCGCTCTTTATTGACATTAATACCGACACCAATAGCAGACATTTCATTTAGTGAAATAATATCGAGTGTACGGGATTTATAAAAGGCGATTGGTAGTAAAATAAGAAGCCATGGCAGTAATGCTAAAACAAATGTCCAAGACGTTGCATAGATTGAGCCTGATAGCCAGACGAGTGTTCGTGTGAAATCAACTGGCTCCATGCGTAATTGAAAAATCGTAATACCGGCACTAAATGCGGCATTAATCCCAATCCCAATTAAAAGCATGCGAGTGGGTGCAATCCTTCCTTTATGATATGCGAGTGTATAAATAAGAAATGCTGCAAGCAGTGCACCAAATAATGCCACAACAGGTTTTAAAAACACAAAAAATGCTGAGTTTGTAGCAACAAAGCTTTGAAAGAAAAATGTATAGAGTACAATGGCGAAGCCCGCTCCTGAGTTGATCCCTAAAATACCGGGGTCAGCTAACGGATTACTTGAAATACTTTGTAAAATAGCCCCTGAGACAGCGATGCCCATGCCGACTAAAATCGCCATCGTAATGCGTGGCATACGGAAGTCAAAAATAGTCATGGCATCCTCTGGGTTGCCAAGTCCAACCATTGTTTGAAGGAAGCTAAAAAATGAAATTTGAATATAGCCTGTATTGACGCTAATAAACATCGCGACAACTAATAACACGAGACAGGCAACTAAATAGAAATAAAATCGACTTGAATGTTTGCGTAATGAATTTTGCATTATAAACCTCTTCCATCTTTGCGTGCCAAGTATAAGAAGAATGGTACGCCTATAATTGCGGTAATCGCACCAACTGGCGTCTCAAATGGACTCATAATGATACGACCTAAAATATCTGCGAAGAGTAGCAGACAGCCACCAACAATGGCAGATACCGGAATGATCCAGCGATAATCGACACCAACAATAGCGCGGACAATATGCGGTACAACAAGGCCAACAAAGCCAATAATGCCGGCAATTGATACAGCTGCCCCTGTTAGTAAAAGTACAACAATGGTACATAAAATACGGATAAGTGTTGTGCGTTGACCAAGTCCTTTCGCGACCTCTTCTCCTAAACTCATGACAGAGATGGATTTAGATAGGAAGAATGCGAGCAAAAGACCAGCAACAATAAATGGTACGGCTACTTGTACATGTATGGGCTGGATAGAAGATAAGCCGCCAGCGTACCAAAAGCTAATGTCTTTTGCGACATCATATTTTAAGCCAATTGTTGTTGATAAGGCACTGAGCATAGCTGTAATGGCAGAACCGGCGAGTGCGAGCTTCACCGGTGTGATGCCACCTTTACCGATAGCTGTTAATGTAAAGACAAGTGCAGCTCCTGCTCCAGCGCCGATAAATGAAAACAGCACAAGTGTTGAGAAGTCAGGTGCTTTTGTTACCGCGTATGCGATGGAAAGCATAAATCCAGCGCCTGCTGTAACTCCTAAAATAGACGGCTCAGCTAAAGCATTTCGCGTCACACCTTGCATAATTGCACCTGATACGGCAAGTGCTGCGCCAACTAAAAGACCTGCAATGGCGCGTGGTAGGCGTAATTCATGCAAGATAACATGGGCGCTATTTGTTTCATCATAATGAAATAGCGCATCCCAAATTCCTTTATACGTTAAATCACTCGCCCCAAATCGAATAGAAAGTGCAACAGCAAAAAGTACAAGTATGATAAGGAAGATTGTTGCAATCCATCTAAAAGAAGAACGATAGTGACTTGCTAAATAACTAAAAGATTTTTTTTCGTTCATAGTAATAACTCCTGGATTCATGTGTTGACATAATAAAAAATTTGTTTTATCTTAAGTGAGAAAGATTTTCATTATCATCATATGAGGAATTATAACATTATAGTAAATGAAAATAAACTACTTAAAACTTAAATAGATAGTTAGGAGAATTCAATAATGGCTTTTAAAATGAAAAAATTTGGTTTCGCATGCGCAGGAGCATTAGCTTTAGTATTAGCGGGGTGTGGTAACGACTCGAATTCTTCTTCAGATAATAAAGAAAAAACAGAGCAAACAGATCAAGCAACAAAAACACGTACATTAACAGATGCAATGGGCCATGAAGTAAAAGTACCTGAACAACCAAAACGCGTTATCGCAACATACTTAGAAGATAACTTAGTTGCTTTAGGTATTACACCAGTGGCGCAGTGGTCTGTGACAAATGGCGTGCAAGATTACTTACAAGAGGAATTAAAAGATATTCCAACAATTTCGTACGATTTACCACTTGAAGCCGTTCAAAGTTTTAAACCAGATTTAATCGTAATGGATTCAGCTTCTATGGTAGAGGGCGATAAATACGATCAATACAATAAAATTGCACCAACTTATGTTATCGGTAAAGAAGTAAACAATGATTGGCGCGATGAATTAACAAAAATGGGCGAAGTATTTGGTAAAGAAGCGGAAGCAAAACAAGTGTTAGCTGATTACGAAGACAAAGCTGCTGAAGCAAAAAAAGAAATTAAAGATAAAGCAGGCGACATATCTACTGCAGCTGTTTGGGTAACTGGCGGTAAATTCTTCATCGTATCAGATAATCTTTCAAGCGGAGATGTTATGTATAATGACCTTGGCTTAAAAGTGCCAGCAGTTGTAAAAGAAATTTCTGAAAAAGCAACAGGTAACTGGAGCGAAATTTCATTAGAAAAACTAGTAACAATGGATGCTGATCACTTATTCTTAATTGAATCAGATGATGATGCAAGTAAAAAAGCATTAAGCGACAAACTATGGAATACAATTCCAGCTGTAAAATCGGGTAATTTACACAAATTAGGTACAGAATCTCCTTGGCTATACACAGGTGCGATTGCGAATACAAAAATTGTTGAAGAAATTACAGACGCTTTAGCAAAATAAGCGTTAAATTAGAGATTGTACTTGCATGCGTAAGGCAATCTCTTTTTGTTTAAAGGAGAATTTTCTAAATGAAGAACGACATTTTGGTAGAGCATGTAGATGTTGGCTATGAGAAAACAAAAATTGTACGTGATGTTTCTTTAAGTTTCAAAGAAGGCGAAATTACGACGATTATTGGACCGAATGGTTGCGGAAAATCGACGTTATTAAAGGCAATGACTCGTATTATTCCATATAGTAACGGCTCGATTTATTTAGATGGTGCGGCTATTGCTAACTATAAAACAAAAGAGCTTGCTAAGCGCTTAGCAATTTTACCGCAAATTGCGGAAAATCCAGCAGGTTTAACAGTAGGAGAACTTGTGTCATATGGCCGCTTCCCGCATCAATCGGGTTTTTCAAAGCTGACGAATGAAGATTATGAAATCATTGACTGGGCACTTGAAGTAACCAACACACTAGACTATAAATATCGTGAAGTAGATACCTTATCAGGTGGCCAGCGCCAACGTGTGTGGATTGCGATGGCACTTGCACAAAAAACCGATATTATTTTCTTAGATGAGCCAACGACTTATTTAGATATGGCGCATCAGCTAGAAGTTTTACAGTTACTAAAAAAATTAAATGAAGAGCAAGGCCGCACCGTTATTATGGTATTGCATGATTTAAATCATGCGGCGCGTTTTTCACATAACCTGATTGCTTTACGTAATGGGGAATTAGTGAAGCAAGGTAGTGTGGAGGAAATGATGCAGCCGGAAATTCTTGCGAAAGTATTTAATATTGATGCAACAATTGTACGCGACCCAAAAACAGATAAGCCTGTCTGTTTATCATACGAACTAATTTAATGAGGAGCGATTCGATGGAATTATTTGATGTAACGATTGTTGGTGGAGGACCTGCTGGCTTATATAGCGCTTTTTATAGCGGCCTACGCGATTTGAAAACGAAAATTATTGAGTTTCAACCCACTTTAGGTGGTAAGGTTAATATTTTTCAAGAAAAAATGCTATGGGATGTCGGTGGTCAGCCACCAATCGTTGCAGCGCAGTTCGTCGAAAATCTTGTAGCACAAGCAAAGACATTTGATCCAACGATTTGTTTAGAAACAAAGGTGCAAAATGTGCGCAAAGAACAAGATTACTTCGTGATTGAAACAAATGATGGTGCACAGCATTATTCCAAAACAATTATTATCGCAACAGGTGGCGGCATTTATAAGCCGATTAAACTAGCAATCGATGGTGCTGAAAAATACGAAATGACAAATTTACATTATACGATTAAAGGCATCGAACGTTTCCGTAATCATGATGTATTAATTTCTGGTGGCGGTAATGGTGCTGTAGACTGGGCCGTTGAGCTTTTACCAATTGCAAAATCAGTGACATTAATTTACCGTAAAGAGGAATTGACGGCACATGAGGCGCAGGTGCGTAATCTACGTGAAAATGGCGTGGAAATTATGCTAAATTCTGAGCTTGTATCCCTACAGTCAAATGAGCAAAAAACGGCGATTGAACAAGTGACTGTTTGTCAAAATGGTGATAATACGACGTTTAATATAGATGATGTTATTATTAGTCATGGGTATGATCGTGAAGTATCCCTTGAATTTGATGAAGACATTCGCCCGGAATGCAAAGATAATTATTATTTGCAAAGCATCGGCAAATGTCAAACAACAGTTCAAGGAATTTTTGGTGCAGGGGATATTGTCACATATGAGGATAAGGTGAATTTATTGCTCGGCACATTCCAAGATGCAGTTCTTGCGGTGAATAGTGCGAAATTATATATGAACCCTGAAGCCAATAAAGTAGCAATGGTATCATCACATAATGAAAAATTTCGTGAGAAAAACCAAGAAATTTATGCAAATGTTTAAAGGAAGTCGAAGAAAAGTAGAGAGCCTGAAGAAGCGGCTCTCTTTTTTTATGAAAAAATAAAAAATAGGCTCTTATTAATGATAAAAATTGTAAAAAATAACAAACAAAGGACGTGTTTTGGTATAATGCTGTTAAGTGAGGTGGATGGATAAATGAAAAAAATGTATGGGGTTGCAGCATTATTAGCAACCACCCTTGTATTAACAGCATGTAATTCTGAAAAAGAAAAATCAAATGAAAGTCAGCAAGCAGCCCCGCAAGATGAGTCGATTCCTAAAGATTATAAAGAGGAAATCAAAAAGTTAAGTGATGCTTCTTATGAGGATTCGCGTGCCAAAACAGATGCTTTAACAACCTATGCGCAGAGGTATACGAAGGAGTATGGCTCGGCCGTGGACAATCAAGGGAAAAAACTAAATGATTTCTTAGATTCTGTACTAGACAAGTCTTATACAACAGGCTCGAATGGAGATATGGCGTTAAATTTCTTTGAGTCTTATTTTTTACAAGCATCGTCAACAAGTGAATGGAAAGATGATGCACCGGAGCTTGCTTTAGCAGAAACGTATCATGAGACAATACGGAGTAGTATTCGTTTGTCAGAGGCGATGCGCTTAAATGATAGTGAAGCGACTAAAAATGAAAAGCAAGAGCTCAAAAAGCTAAAGCAAACACTTGCAAGAGATGCGAAAAAATTAGGTACGGTAAAAGGCGACAAAGTATATTACCAGTTAGAGGGTAAGAAAAAAGAACAGGCGAAAAAGGACAAAAAAGAAGCCTCTCTTGAAGAGAAAAAAGCACAGGCTGCAAAAGCGGAGAAAGTAACAGTAAAGCAACAGACACCTGTAGCGAACCCAAATGCGGCACAAAATGAGCCGTATCATTATGTAAATGGCTATGTCTATGTCAATACAGGAAAATCAAACGCTGGACTGTTTTTACGTACAGGCCCTAGCCAAACGAGTAGTAAGCGTCTAAGCAAATCTTTACCGAATGCGACTGGTATGACTTTACTCGGTCGTCAAGGCAACTGGTATGAGGTCTATGTTGATAGCTATGGCGCCATGGGCTGGGTGCATAGTAGCTACGTGTCATCACAGCAACCTGTCGTTTCACAACCTTCACAATCTTCATTACCGAGTACAGTTGTTGTCAATACAGGAAGTAGCACTCTAGTACTGCGTTCTGGACCAGGAAAGGGCTATAGTAAAGTAACGTCACTTGAAAATGGCACCTATTTGTATGTAACGGATTCAGTGGATGGTTGGTATGAAGTATATGATACAGTTAGTGGTAGCACTGGCTGGGTATCGAAGCAATTTGTAAGATAATCAAAAAGCACCACTTCCAATGGGAGCGGTGTTTTTTGATTATTTTGTAACAACTTTAATTTTCTTCGTTTGATGATGCACTTTATTCGTTACGGTTACGTAGGCAGTACCCTTTTTCAACGATTTAAATGTATAATTGCTAACTTTTTTTAATGATTTTGTATTGCTAACTGTTAAATCAACATTTGCACTATTTGTGAAATCTAAACGTTTTAAATTGCTAAATGTATATGATTTTCCTTTTTTCAACGTGATTTTCGTTGGATAGCTTGGTTTTGCAAATGAATCTTCTAAATCAAAGAAACGAACCTTATAGCTAATCGTGGTGGCTTTGTTATTTTTCAATAAGCCCGAAATTTTAATGGTATACACTTCATTATCCTTAAATTTAAAATCGCCTAATTTAGCATGCCATACAATCGCATTCATATAACCATATCCTGATGAGCTGACACTATAATGCTGGCCATCCTTTAAATTTTTTGAATCAATCGTTACGGATTTCTTACTCGTTTTCATCGTGATTTTAACACGATCTGAAATCGTATAATTTTTGCCGAGTGATACAGAGAATGGGGTATCTTGTGTCATTAATTGAATAGGCATACGCTGAGCAGGCCATGCGATTTTAGCATTGCTATAATTTTTTTCAGCAAGCCCCCAGCCCCCTGGTTCCTGTAAATCTTTTTTTGACCAATTATAATAGCCAGGTAGTTGTTGATGAACAGCTGCTTTATTATCAAAAACATATGTATCTGTATAACTACCAACTTTACCAAAGCCGATTGAGCGCATAGAAGGGTTTAACAACCACTTACGGTGACCAATGGCGGTCTTATTACCACCACTGTCAATCATGTAGCCATTTAAAATCGATTGCTGGATATTGTAATACCCAACGCCGATATTACTAGCAAGTCCAGCAAATGCACCTTTTTTATACGTTTTACTTGTACTGGACATCCCTTGCGGCACTGGAATTTGGTGCGCCAGCTGATTGTTTTTGTTCATTAAAAATGCAGCGTTTTGTGCTAAGTTTGAGAAGTTTTTATTCTCTTTGACTTGTGGTAAATCTGTTAAATATCGTACTAGATTTACGGAATTCAGTGCAGCGGTGTTCTCTGTTTTGCCGACTGTTGTTGAAGTTGGGGGCGTTACATATTTTTGAGGCTGTGATTTCGCAAGCGGATGCTTCACAATAAATTTCGCAATACTGCTCTCCGATGGGATGTCCCCTGTAATGCTTTCTGCTGATGCAGAAGATGCAGCGACTAACATAGAGGCTGCAAATGATAAACTAATAATCCATTTTTTCATATTCTTCACTCCTATCAAAAGTGTATCAAAATGATATAGTAGAAGAATGAGCATGAACGATTATTCTTTTTTTAAGCGTTCAGACTTAAAGTGGTATTCCCTTTTGTGTGAATCGACAGTACTCACATAAAGTTTTGTTAGCAGTTGAGAATAATAGCATGCCAAATTTAATGATAAATTGTTAATTATTGTGTTAATTGGCAGGTTATCTTTTTTTATGGAATTTAGTCGATAGTCTTGTTATGCTAGTAACGAAGTGAGGGATTAATAAATGAAAGAAAAATTCGCAATTTCTGCGAGCCTCTTTGTGGTAGCACTCCTTTTTATTGGGGTAGGAGTGATTGAATTTTTTGCCTTAAAAATTTTAGGTTTGCAATATACATCCTTATGGATGGGTATATTATTCATTGTATTATATGGTGTATTTGATTTTATTATTGCCTTTTTTATTGGTGCGATTCCAAGTGTATTAGTGGAACTCGAACTATTAGAAAAACAATATCAGGCAGGACTTGATTTCGTCATTGATTACATATTAGCTTTATGTTTAATTGGGCTATTGGATGCCTTTATGCCATCAATTTCTATTACATTGTATGGCACGTGTATTTTTGCGCTCGTAACGGCAATCATTCATTACAAGATGAATATTCATGATGATGTAGAATCTTCATCAAAAGCTTAATGAATATAACCTCCTTTTATGGTAAAATATTACATAATAGGAGGTGTTTTTATGAATAAATGGCTGAAGAGCATTGTGTTTGTAGGAATAGGTGGCTTATTATTCTTTACGGTGAATTATTTGTTTTTCCATAGTGAAGGACAGATGAGGACGAGCATCACACAAGAAAATATTGTGCAAAAGAATGATACGTACTATTTAGTCGTCGATGATGCGTCATATGAAATCGACGAGCAATTTCAAAAGCGTATTGATACAACGGATACGATTGAATATGATATAGATTATACATATAATTCGCTGTTCCAACGTGGGAAAATTGTAGAGCTCCATAAAATTGGAACAAATTATAACAAATAAAAAACGAGAAGCGGCTACTTGTGCGCTTCTCGTTTTTGCTTTATAGCCAGGATTGATAATGTCGATTCCCATAAATATAAAGCTTTTGTGTCGCAATAATTCGTTCGATTAAGATAATAATGCTTTTAAAAATAGCATATGACGCGACAGATGCTTGTTCTTTTTTACCGTGTCACGGTTTGCTCAACAGCTATAAATTGTAATTGACTAGCTGTTGTGGGTGAATGCTCAGCAATGGTTTGATAGTACGCATGACTAAGCATTAAAAAATACGAAAAAAAGAGCAAGATCGTTGTTCAACGTTTCAAAAAAACATTTCTCCTTCAAATGATGATATATATATGTACGTTTAAAAAGTAAAAAAGTTTCAATTTAATACATTGGGTGGAGACATTGTATCATTATCATCATCTGGTAATTTCAAATAGCGTTTTAAATCACTAGCCGCACTGTTTAAAGTTTGTTGGATACGCTTGCCTAGCTTTAAAATCGCTGGTGTAATATCACTTTCTTGCCAAATCGTTAACAAATGCTGCTGGAAAGCAACATAGCCAATAAAATCCATCATTCGATTTTGCACCGACTTATAAATGATTTTTTGACTCGCATCATCTGTCATTTCATTATGTAATAGGGTTAGTTCAAAGCAAAAATCAAACATTTGCTCACACTTCTCTAAGGTCGCTTTGTATTGTTGCAGGGCATACCAGCTTTGAGACGTTAAATACACCTCACCCATTTTTTTTCGTAAGTTTTCGCGTGCTTTATGTATGTCATTCATAAGATGTTGCATTGCGTCAATGTGGCTTCCAAACGTCATATTATCACCTCACTATATCGCTATTATAACAAGCATTTCGGCAAAATCACATAAAAAGCTTGTCCTTTTTTATACCCTTTCTCATACGTGATTAGGCATACTATCTTTTCATGTATCTATTAATAAAATAAGTATTAAAGACTATCTATTATATGGAACCTTGTCATCTTGTCCGCAAATAGAGAATATTTTACAATAAAATAAAATATTAAATCTTATACAAAATAAGGAGGTGTTTTTATGAAATGGAAAAGACTCATCGCTTCTACCACATTAGCCTTTATGATGTCATCAACAATCACCTTACAGCCTGCGCAAGCTGCAACGTACCAATTGAAAGATGGTGTATTGATTGATGCAACGACGAAAAAAGTAGTAAAAGGATATGCACTCTACAAAGGGAAATTGTATAAGGACGGCAAATTAAATAAAGGATATGTTTATTGGAATAACAAATTGTATCGTAATAGTGTATTAAATACGGGCTATGCCATTGTTGGCGAAGGAAATTTAATGCGTCTTTATTATGATACACAGCTAAAAAGTGGCACGAAAAAAGCGCTTAATAATACACTTCTATTTAAAAATGGCTTTTTAGCGCAAGGGAATGTACAGACAAAGGACTTACAGTATTTATATGTGGATGGTCGTTTAAGTAGCGCGGATGAAAAGGTATATCAAAAAGCGGGCCTCTACTATTTATATGAAAAAGGCCATTTATCGACAGGTGAAAAAATGGATGCTACAAAGCAGTATTTATTTAAAGATGGCAAGTTAGATACTACGGCACCGACACAACTAAGAGATGGTCATTTATTTGTAGAGGGTCGTGCACCACAAGGAAACTATCTATATGAAGGAACACTTTATTTTTATGGTAAGGTAAGCCAAGAATTGACGGATTATAAAGGCCTTTACTATTATAAGGACGGCAAGCTTGCGGATGGTGATGCGAGCCCGTACCCAGTGAAATTCAATCAAGGCGTGCCTATAGTGACGATTGACTCGGTTTCGATGCTTGATTTGAATCGTCTTCAAGTGCTTGGAGAAGATACGAGTTGGTTATTGAAAGAACAAATTCGGGTGAATGGGAAAAATGTAAAGGGCAAAGGTTATATACAAAGTGAAGAGGATAATTCTGTTTGGTTATTGAATACACCTGTACCACTCGATGAAGACATTTCTGTTCAAATTGGTGATCAAAGCTTTACGTTAAACTATGATTTAACGCAGGCGAGTTTAGCACTTGCGAATGATACATTTGAGCCGGGTGAGGAAAATACGTTGGCGTTGCAGATTGGTGCTACTCAAAAGAGTGTCAAGGAGTGGAAAGAAGCGGGCTATGATATAAAATTTACAGCACAGCAAGCAATCTTTACGGAAGGTGCCACCTCGACAACAGGGGAACTTGCTACGACGAACAAAGGGGTGTACCCACTTCATGTAAGTGTCGAGAAGAATGGTAAGAAGCGCGAGCTAGATACGAAAATTCGTTTTACTGCTTACAATCCAAAGGAGGAAGTAGCAACAGATGAAATTTATCTAAAAGTTCGACAAGATTACTACAACTATCAAATGACACCAACTAAAACATTAGTTGTCGGTGAATTAGGCTATGTCTCTACTGCACAGTTTGCTAATCCAGGGTTCCGTGTGAATGGTGCAAATCTAACCTATACAAGCTCGGATACGTCTGTTATTTCATTCCGTGACGAGGATCTACAGGACGCTAGTAGTGAAGATTCACTGCCTATTATTGCACCACATTTAGTAGCGAAAAAAGCAGGGAAAGCAAAAATTACAGTGAAGGCTGGGAATTATACGCAATCCTTTACAGTGAATGTGGTGGATAGTAAGCGGAAGCTAACAACGATTACGGCACCGAAAACGTATAAGGCCTATATAGAGAAGGATATTAATCCACTCGCTGTTCCGGGGCTTCGTGCAACACAAAAAGACCAATACGGAGACCCTTATTACAAGGCTGCAAATAAATCGACCATTCAGTATCCAAAGACAATTCCATTCCGCTACGCACCGATAAAAACATTTACAAGTGCTGAGGTGTATACGTCATTAACACCAACAACTGCTGGTCAAAAAGGAACGATTTATTATAAAAATGCGAGCGGAAAAACACTTGCACAGACCGCGCTGACGACGAGTAAGCTTCCAGCAAAGGGGGAAATCGACTTTAATAATTTAAATGATTTAACATGGCACTATGAAGATGTGAATGGAAAATACGCGGGTGAGGTACCAAAAGCAGATGTTAGTGGCTATAAAGTACGCTATAATCCAGCGATGCTATCGATTGATGGTGAGACAACTGGTGAGTATACGATTGGACGTATTAAATATGCACCAGTGACATTTTTACGAAATGGCTATACAACGGTTTATATTTACGATAAAAATGATAAATTAACTCGTACGCGAACAATTTATAGCCCGGCAACGAGACCGGCAATTACAAGCATTGATACAAAAGATGTACCCACATTAACAGCTCCGGCAACAATCGGCTATAAGGATGTACTTTATACGTCAGAGGAAGCCGGGAAAGATCCAAAAGTGGAACGCTTTACACTATCTCAAAATAGTAATGCGACGGTTCGAATGACTCAAAAAGCGCGTGAATGGGCAGATGCAGAGGAATATGAAAATACCGTTCAAGCAGGTGATTTGTATTTGGACTATGATGAAAATGGCAAATTTTCAACAGGGGATAGACCGGTTCTAACAGTAACAGCAGACAATGCTACAGACTATGCGCTCAATAAATGGCAAATCAATGAAAAAGATACGATCTATATCCGTTATGGAAATGTTATTGAAAAAGAAATAAAGATTGATTAAATACGAAGGAATGAAGTCATTTATGTGCATGATTTAGTCGTAAATACCGAAATTGTTTAGAAAAATAAAAATATTATGACAAATTATATTGACATAAAAACAACATTCCTGTATATTTAGTCTCATAAATTAGAATAAATGCCTCACAGCTTCGTGAGGTAGAGGCGCGATAAGTCAAGATACAATCGATGAGCTAGAGAAGAGTTATGAAACGATTGATGAGGGATTATCGCCGAAGTGCATGACGATTTCTCAACATCATGTGCTGGGTCTGCAGTGAACAATTGCAGGACTGTCTCGCTTGAGTTTCCACCTTAAGTGAGTTGTGCTATCTCAATTTGGAATGTTGTGAGGATTCTGGGACTAAAGATAATTTAGGGGCCTGAGTTTACCTCAGGTCCTTTTTTGTTTAGTCCCAATAACTAATTAATGACAAAAAAGGAGAGAGTAGGATGAAGAAAACAGGATGGTTAGTAGGTTTAATGCTTGTACTCGTTCTTGCGTTAGCAGGATGTGGCGCTTCAGATTCTGATAAGTCAGAATCTTCTGGTGATTCAAAGGATACATTTACAGTAGGGATGGAGGCAGGTTATCCACCATTTAACTGGACACAACAGGACGATTCAAATGGCGCCGTGAAAATTAAAGATGGTTCTGAGTATGCGGGTGGGTACGATGTTGCAATCGCACAAAAGGTAGCAGATAAATTAGGTAAGGAATTAGTTATTGTGAAAACAGAATGGGATGGACTTGTTCCCGCATTAACTTCAGGTAAGATTGATGCGATTGTAGCAGGTATGTCGCCAACAAAAGAGCGTTTAAAAACAATTGATTTCTCAGATGTGTATTACACGTCTAACCTTGTAATGGTTGTGAAAAAAGGCAGTAAATATGAAAATGCTACGTCGTTAGCAGATTTCAGCGGTGCTAAAATCACTGCACAATTAAATACATTCCATTATTCAGTAATTGATCAAATTGATGGTGTGAAAAAGCAATCTGCCATGGATAACTTTCCGGCAATGCGTGTAGCACTAGAGTCAGGTAAAATTGATGGTTATGTTTCAGAGCGTCCAGAAGGTGTATCTGCAGCAGCCGCAAACGATAATTTTGCAATGGTTGAATTTACAGATGGCTTTAAAACAAGTAAAGAGGATACAGCAATTGCGGTTGGCTTACAGCAAGGCAGTGATTTAAAAGCAAAAGTAAACGAGGCGTTAAAAGAAATCTCTGAAGACGATCGTACGAAGCTAATGGATGAAGCAATTGCAAATCAACCAGCAGCAAAATAGTTGCTTGTGAGGAGGAATATTGATGAGTTTAGATTGGTTTATAACCATTATTACGAATAACTGGCCGATGCTTTTACGAGGCGCTTGGATGACCCTAGTTATTTCAACACTCGGGACACTTATTGGCGCATTAATCGGTTTGATTATTGGCGTCATTAATACAACTCCGAAAGCACAAAAGGGCGGTCAAAAAACATTTTTAGCGATTGTAAATGGCTTATTACGTGTCTATGTGGAATTCTTCCGTGGTACACCGATGATTGTACAGGCCATGGTTATTTTCTACGGCACACCGCTTATCATGCAATGGCTTAAAGCAACAATTGGTACGGATTTCGGCTTTAATGGTGATATGAATGCGACATTTGCTGCAGTCGTCATTGTGTCATTAAATACAGGTGCCTATATGGCGGAGATTGTACGAGGCGGCATTATTAGTGTCGATAGGGGACAATTTGAAGCGGCACGCGCAATGGGGATGAATCATTGGACGACGATGACATCTGTTGTGTTACCACAGGTGCTGCGTAATATCTTACCGGCAACGGGTAATCAATATATTATGAATATTAAAGATACGTCGGTATTAAATGTCATTACCGTAAATGAGCTGTTCTTCCAAACAAAAACGATTGCGGGTGCGAACTTCCGTTACTTCGAATCATTCTTCATCGCGTGTATTATTTATTTAATTATGACACTGACAGCGACACAGGTGCTTCGTTTCTTCGAGCGTCGTTTAGAAGGCAAGGCCAATTATCAAATGCTTGATGAAGCGGGCATTATGCGTCCGAAATCACGCGAGTAAAGGAGAGAGAGTATGGGAAACGTTATTGATATTCAGCATCTATCAAAATCCTTTGGTTCGCATGAAGTTTTAAAGGACATTAACTTTTCTGTTGAAAAAGGAGAAGTCGTAACGGTTATTGGTTCATCAGGCTCTGGTAAATCAACATTACTTCGCTGTATTAATCTACTTGAAATACCTTCAGGTGGCGAAATTATTTATCATGGTGAAAATATTTTACAAAAGAAAAATTTGAATGATTACCGTAAGCATATGGGCATGGTATTCCAGCAGTTCAATTTATTTAATAACTGGGATGTTTTAAATAACTGTACTGTAGGGCAAAAGAAAATTCTGAAGCGTTCAAAAGCGGAGGCCGAAGAAATTGCGTTGAACTATTTGAAGGTTGTTGGTATGGATCGCTATGTGAAGGCGCGTCCTCACCAACTATCAGGTGGTCAAAAGCAACGTGTAGCAATTGCGCGTGCGTTATCGATGTCACCAGATGCACTTTTATTTGATGAACCAACATCTGCGCTAGATCCAGAGATGGTCGGTGAAGTGTTACGTGTCATGAAGGAGCTTGCACAGTCGGGATTAACGATGATTATCGTGACGCATGAAATGGAATTTGCACGCGAAATTTCAGATCGAATTGTTTTTATGGATAAGGGGTTAATTGTAGAAGAGGGCTCACCGGATGAGTTATTTAATAATCCAAAGCATGAGCGGACAAAAGCCTTTTTACAACGTGCACTCAAATAAATCATGAAGAAGCTGTCTTTTTGGACAGCTTCTTTTTTTGTGCAGCATGTATACGATTTCGTGCTATGCTAGATTTGGAGGGGACATAGCGATGAAAAAGTATAAGGTATTGCTTCTCATCTGTTTCACACTATTATTGGTGGCTTGTGCAGATGAAAAAGTGTCTGTTAAAAAAGATGTGACAATTGGTGCGGTCAATGAGCAAGAATATGAGGAGCTAGGCACTGTCCAACTAGATGAAAAACCAGCAAGAGAAGCGCTTCAAAAAGTATCATTGTCATTAACGATTGAAAACTTTGAGCAATTACAGAATGCGAAATTAGCTGTCGATGATAATGCACGTGCATTGTTTGGTAAAAGCTATTGGTTTGGGTCGTATACATTGAATGAGCATCACTATGAGGCTGTATTTTATGTGCAACTTGATAAAGAGACAATTCAACAGCAACTAGAGGACATTAACTATAAGGTGACCTGGGAATATCGCGGGGATACAAAGCAACAAGTAGGGGATTTTGGAGCGAAGAAATAATCGAAAGCTCATCTCCACTGTAGTGTAACCGGATGGCAATCATTTTGTATAGATAAGGTTTCTGAGAAATCATTCGTTTTTAACGTGCATTTTTTTATAATCGACGCTTTTGTAACGGGTTTTTAAATAAAGAGGCTGGGACATACGTGTAAAAATAATCTCTCATAAGAGCATAAGAAAAACCGGAATCGCGCTGTGGCACGGTTCCGGTTTTTCGTTGTGAAGGATAAAAAAGGAAAATGACGTGTTTTGTCCGAGTTTCTTTATTTTTCGTTAGGAAATACTAATGTCACATATTGTGCCGAAACATACGCAGGTTTGCCCTTATAAATAATTTTATACCATTCAACAGCGGCATCTTTTTTATACGCTGTAGCGAATTTAACTTTTTCGCCCTTTTGAAGTGTGCCTAAAATCGTACTTGTCACACTTGGCTCTTGACGAACTTTCAATGTCACTGTGCCGATATTACGAACAACGCCCGTTTTGGTTGTGGCAACTTCTTTCTTTGTAAAGGTAATATGCTTCGCCTCAACATAACCAACTTTTCCTTTATAAAGAACTTGGAAGAAAGTATCCTTTGATGCTGCTGTGTAGTTTTGTGTCAACTGAACAGTGGCACCTTCCTTGAGTGTGCCACGCTTTTTACCCTTTGCTGAAGCACTTGCACGTACGCTCAGTTTCGCTTTCGAGACATAGCCTTTTTTTACAACCTTTAATGCGGGTGTAGTGGTCGGCTTTTCAGACGTCACATATTGTCCATATACATAGACAATTTCACCATCTAATAATACGCGATACCACGATTTTTTTGAGCCATCAATAACTTGCAGTTCAGTATTTTTTGCAAGTGTTGTGACAATACTTGAAGTAGTGTTCGGTGCAGTACGTGCATAGACCCCATGATTGGTATACATGACCTTCGTTTCAAACGCTACCGCCGTCTCAGCATTTGCTGTTGTCGGTAAAGAAAGCGTAGAAGCGGTAAGTCCTGTTGCTAGTGCATAAATTAAAAAAGATTGTTGATTCATACATATACCTCCTGAAATATTAATTATAATGACCTATTTATATTTTACTATCTAGATTCTACCATAAATTATTTAGTGGAAATAGCTTAATATGCAATAATCTGTGAATATCTATCTGTTTATATTGATAAAAATACTACTCGCCAGTCTATATAAAACAAAAAAACTGTTCACTAAATATACACAGCGTTCATGATTGTCGCCAGTCCTTTCTATACTTTAAAATAAAGTTACATTGATAAAGGATGGTGGCTCGTATGGAGTATACAAGTGACGCGTTACATAAAATTTGGGATGTCGGACAGCTTTATCGTTTGAAATCAGGTGAGGTTCAAGCCTATTTAGCGTACAAAAAAATTGAAAAAACGTATAAAGAATCTTTTCGCGAAAAAGCACTTGCTCTAATACCTAAAGCTTCGAAACAGCAGTTACAATTACTTGATTTGACAATCGAATGGGAGCCAATGCGAGAAGCATTTTTAGCTGGTTTAATTGGCGAACGACTACGTTAAAAATAGAACAAACGTTCCTTTTGTGGTAGACTAATTTCTAAGGAGGCGTTCATATGATATTACCAGCGATTTTACAACCTTTTGAAAGTCAGATTCAAGAGACTTTGAAGCCGTATATTAAAATTTCCTTGAAGGAATCAGAAAATATTAGCCTTACGAACAGTAAGGTTGGTGGCCATCCTTATTGGCCTGTAAATGAACCTTACCCAGTTTCACCAGAGCACGAGCCACTTCGATTACTTGCTCAAATTAACTTCTCAGAAATACCTCAGGGAATAGAAGAATTACCAACGACGGGTTTGCTACAATTTTTCCTTGCGTCAGATGATTTATATGGTATGGATTTTGATGAACCTGCAACGCAAGAAGGTTTTCGCGTTGTGTATCATGAGACGACCGAGGCACCAGCTTTAGATGATTTTTCATTTTTAGATGCGATATCGTATGATGAATTTCCATTAGATGAGGATTTGGAACTTGCCATGAGCTTTGATATTAAGGAAGCGGCTATGTCTTTAGAAACGTACGATTTTGATGCGCATTTTGGTGAGGAATTTCGCGAAAATGATGACCTGATGGAGGCTTATTATGAATTATTTAGCGGCCTCGAGCATCGTATTGGAGGTTACCCTGGCTTTACACAATTTGATCCACGTGATGACGATACACCGTTTGATTTCCTGCTTTTCCAGCTAGACAGTGAAACAGTTGGTTCACAGGAAATTTTATGGGGTGACGTCGGCATTGGGAACTTCTTTATTAATACCGATGATTTAAAACAAAAGAATTTTTCACATGTTCTCTATAATTGGGACTGTGGTTAAACAATATGAAGAAATCGCTATTAGGCGGTTTCTTTTTTTGTAATAAATAAAAAGTCTAAACAAAAACAGTGCTTTAAATAGTTAATTATTACCTTTTCGATTCATTTTGATTATAATTTCCATAATATAGGGTATCTAATAATATCATGATGATTCATGAAATTTGTTAGTGTGGGGGGAGAAATGATTGAAAAGGAGAACAAATTGGTTCGCACTTATAGCTTTAGTAGTGATGGCCGTTGTATTAGCAGCTTGTGGCGGAAGTGATTCTGGTTCGAATTCAGCGAATGAAAGTAGTGGGAAAAAAGCAGGCAAGGATTTAACGATTGCGGTCAATCAAAACTTCGTAACACTTGATCCGCAAGACTCGAACAATACTTTGGATAACTCGGTTCAACAAACGATGCTAGAGGGGCTAGTTGGCTTTGATAAGGATATGAAAATTATTCCGAAGCTAGCAGAGGACTATAAGGTGAATAAGGACGCAACAGAATTTACATTTATGTTACGTAAAGATGTGACGTTCCATGACGGGGAAGCTTTTAATGCGGAAGCTGTCAAAACAAATTTTGAGCGTGTATCAGATGAGAAAAATGGCTTGAAACGCTACTCATTATTCTCAAATATTGAAAAAATTGATGTGGTGGATGATTATACAGTGAAATTTACGCTTAAAAATTCATTCGCTTCAATGATTAATAATTTCGCTCATCCAGCTGGTGCGCTTCAAAGTCCGAAATCATTAGCAAGTGGTGATGATGTCGCGCGTAAACCGGTTGGTACAGGCCCTTATGTATTTGAGTCATGGGATTCAAGTGACATCATTAAAGTGAAAAAGAATGATAAATACTGGAATGGTGATGTAGCGGCCAATTCGATTACCTTTAAACCGGTTGTAGAAAATGGCTCTCGTACAGCGATGCTACAAACAGGCGAGGCTGATTTTGCATACCCCATTCCAACTGAGCAAGTAGAAACATTGAAAAAGCAAAATATTACGATTGAAAATACGGATTCGATTGTTATGAACTATTTATCAATGAATGTTAGTAAAGAGCCATTTAATGATCCGAAAGTGCGTGAGGCAATTACACACGCAATTAACAAAGAAGATTTAATTAAAGTAGTATACGCAGATTATGCAAAGCCAGCTACATCTGTCATTGCCGAAAAAACGCAATTCTACTCAAAGCAAGAGGACCAAAGCTATGATGTTGAAAAGGCGAAGGCACTCATGAAAGAAGTGGGCAAAGAAAGTGGCTTTGAAACAACGATTTGGGCTACAAATACGACAAACTACATTAAAGCGATGGAGTTTATCCAACAATCTTTAGCTGCAATTAATATTAAAGTTAAAGTAGAGCCAATGGAAAATGGTGCACTTGCAGATGCCTTGTGGGCAGTGGAAGATCCAAAAGATGCGAAGGTACAAATGTACTTTGGTGGGTGGAGTCCATCAACAGGTGAAGCAGACTGGGCGATTCGTCCGTTATTCTCATCTGATTCGTTCCCTCCAAACTCATATAACATCTCTTATTACTCAAGTAAAGAAGTAGATCAGGGCTTAAAAGAAGGTCTAGCTACTTCAGATGAAGGCGAGCGCCAAAAAATTTACGATGATGTACAAAAAACAATTTGGACAGATATGCCATGGGTGCCGATTTCAAATCCAGATAATATTTTCGGTAAGAAATCGAACTTAGAAGGCATTGTGTTACTACCAGATGGTGGATTAAGTGTGACAGAACTACAAATTAAATAAGAAAATAGCGGCGCTATGAGGAATCATAGTGCCCTTTTGTTCTGGAGGGGAGAACGGGATGCTGAAATTTATTTTGAAGCGTATTTTACAAATGATTCCGATTTTATTTGTCGTCACAATTGTTGTGTTCTTATTTGTGCATATGATACCCGGGAATCCTGCGCGAATTGTAGCGGGTGCAGATGCAGACCAAGCAACGGTTGAAATGATTGAAAAGAAGCTAGGTCTTGATAAGCCGATTGTCGAGCAATATTTCGTCTACATCGGTAATTTAGCGAAGGGTGATTTAGGTACGTCGTTAAAAACGAATGAACCTGTTTTACAAGAGATGAAATCCCGTTTTATGCCCACCTTTTGGCTGACCGTCTGGAGTATGCTTTTTGCGGTCATTGTCGGAGTAGGGATTGGCATTCTTTCTGCCATGAAACGGAATTCATTTTGGGATTACTTAGGCATGTTTGGGGCAGTTGTTGGGATTTCCATTCCTTCCTTCTGGTTAGGACTGCTATTAATGCAGTGGTTTTCCGTGAAGCTAGGCTGGTTCCCGACAACAGGGCTTGATTCCTGGCAGGGCTATGTACTGCCTTCGATTACGCTCGGTGTCGGTGTAGCCGCCATTATTGCGCGCTTTACCCGCTCCGCTTTAATTGATGTACTGAAGGAAGATTATATTCGGACAGGGCGCGCAAAGGGCTTTTCTGAAAGTAAAATCATGATTAGACAGGCGCTTAAAAATGCGATGGTGCCGGTTGTGACGATGACGGGCCTTCAATTTGGTTTCCTACTCGGTGGTTCGGTTGTAATTGAAACCGTATTTGGCTTCCCTGGTTTAGGGAGCTGGCTCATCGATGCGGTGGCAACGCGCGATTACCCGGTTATACAGGCAGAAATTTTATTGTTCTCGCTCGAGTTCTTATTAATTAATTTATTGGTCGATGTTATTTATGGTTTCTTAAATCCACAAATTCGCTATGACGATTAAGGAGGGGTTTTATGACAACAATTCAAGAAAATAAAGTAGCTGCTACACAACCCGCTTCGCCGTGGCGTGAATTTTGGAAGAAATTTAAGCGCCAGAAGCTGGCCTTTGCCTCCGCTATTTTTATTGTGCTGCTGTTCATTGTTGCACTTATTGGACCATGGATTGCACCGTTTGATTATACAAAGGCAGATTATAGTCAGATTCTGCAGGGACCTAACGGCAAGCACTGGCTCGGCACAGACGCTTTTGGTCGAGATATTTTGAGTCGCATTCTTGTCGGGACGCGCACAACGCTACTCGTTGGCCTGAGTGCGGTGCTTGCAGGGGCGATTATCGGAACGATTTTAGGGCTACTCAGCGGCTATTACGGCAAGTGGATTGATAGTTTGATTATGCGCTTTTGTGACGTGTTACTCGCATTCCCGGGGATTTTACTTGCGATTGGGATTATCGCAATTTTAGGACCTGGGATGATCAATGTTGTTGTGGCTGTTGGGATTTTTACGATTCCGATGTTTGCGCGGATTGTTCGCAGTAATACACTCGTGTATAAAAACTCATTATATGTAGAAGCCACGCGCTCGCTCGGGGCCGCGAATTTATATATTATTTTCCGTCACATCCTACCCGCGTCCTTTTCTAGTATTATCGTTTATTTCACGATGCGCTTAGGAACGGCGATTTTAACAGCCGCTAGTTTAAGCTTTTTAGGACTTGGTGCACAGCCACCATCACCTGAATGGGGCGCGATGCTGAGTGCTGGGCGCGATTATTTGACGACAGCACCGTATATTACGTACTTCCCTGGGATTGCGATTATGTTAACGGTGTTAGCCTTTAACTTATTAGGGGATGGCTTACGAGATGCATTAGATCCGAAAGTAAAAGATTAGGAGGAAACGACATGGCAGAAAAAGTATTAGATGTAGTGGATTTAGAAACGCATTTTATTAGCGATGGTAAGGTAGTTAAAGCAGTCGATGGCGTTTCCTTTCATCTTTATAAAGGGGAAACACTCGGCATTGTAGGCGAGTCCGGGAGCGGCAAGAGTGTCACATCGCTATCGGTGATGCAGTTGCTACGTAATACGCCAGGGAAAATTGTTGGTGGAACGATTCAGTTTGGCACATTAGACATTGCCCATGCATCGGATAAGCAAATGCGGAAAATCCGTGGCAATCAGATTTCGATGATTTTCCAGGAGCCGATGACCTCGCTTAACCCCGTTTATAAAATTGGGCGTCAGCTAACAGAGGGCATTATCCTACACAAAAATGTTTCGAAAAAGGAAGCGACACAGCGTGCACAACAGATGCTTGAGAAAGTCGGCATTCCGCGTGCAAAGCAAATTTTAAATGAATACCCGCATCAATTGTCTGGTGGGATGCGGCAGCGCGTCATGATTGCGATGGCAATGGCATGTGACCCAGAAATTTTAATTGCGGATGAGCCAACAACGGCACTTGATGTGACGATTCAAGCACAAATCCTTGAGCTAATGAATGAGCTTCGCGAAACGTCACAAACATCGATTTTAATGATTACGCATGATTTGGGTGTCGTAGCGGAAATGTGTGACCGGGTCGTGGTGATGTATGCCGGGCAAATCGTCGAGGAGGCACCGATTGAAGCACTTTTTGCACGACCAAAGCATCCGTATACACAAGGGCTTCTTGCATCGATTCCAAAGCTCGGTGAAGAGGTGGAGGAATTGACGTCTATTTCAGGAACGGTTCCGACACCGGAAACAATGCCATCAGGGTGCCGCTTCGAGCCGCGCTGTCCGTATGCGATGGCGCGCTGTAAGGAGCAAAATCCAGTGTTAAAAGCAGATGAGGACGGGCGCGTTTATCGCTGCTGGCTACAGGAGGAGGGGTCTCATGAGTGATGTGCTGGTTGAAGTCAAGAACTTAAAAAAATACTTTGGTGGTAAGAAATCATTATTTAATCGACATCCTGATACCGTCAAAGCGGTGGATAATGTGTCATTTGAAATTTATAAAGGCGAAACACTCGGCATTGTCGGTGAATCGGGCTGCGGGAAATCGACTACTGGTAAAATGATTATGAATTTACTAGAGCCTACAGAAGGTTCTGTCGTATTTCAAGGGAAGGACCTAACAGAATTGACAGGGCAAAAAGGCCGGGCAGCGCGTCAAAAATTCCAAATGATTTTCCAGGACCCGTATGCGTCACTGAATCCACGTATGACGGTGCGCCAGCTGCTAACAGAGCCGTTTAAAATTCATGGTATTGAGAAAAAGAATGAGCGCGCGAAAGTCAATGAGTTACTCGAGCTGGTGGGCTTAAATGCGTATCATGCGGACCGTTACCCACATGAATTTTCAGGAGGTCAGCGCCAGCGTATTGTAATTGCACGTGCGCTAGCACTTAATCCGGATTTAATCGTGGCCGATGAGCCGGTGTCTGCACTTGATGTATCGATTCAATCGCAAATTTTAAACTTAATGAAGAAGCTACAGCGCGAGCTTGGGCTCACGTATTTGTTCATTGCGCATGATTTGAGTGTTGTGGAGCATATTAGTGACCGCGTTGGCGTGATGTATTTAGGGAATATGGTCGAGCTGACCGATAAAAAATCGCTCTACCGCGAGCCGCTCCATCCATATACACAGGCGCTATTATCTGCGGTGCCTGTCGCAGATCCAACGGTGAAAAAGCAGCGTGTGATTTTAAAGGGTGATTTACCAAGCCCATCTGACCCACCGACGGGCTGTGTGTTCCATACACGCTGTCCATTTGCGATGACACAGTGTAAGCAGAATAAGCCAGTACTGCAAGATATTCGCGGGGACCAGCATTTTGTTGCCTGTCATTTATATAATGGGAGTGCAGAGTCAGAGGCAAAATTAAAGGAACAAATTTTATAAAAAGAAGAGGTATTGCGACAAGGCAATGCCTCTTTTTTTAGGTCAATGTTGAAAAATTCCATCAAATATTAAAAAAGTCATAATGAAAACGATTACATTTACTATTTTTTCCTCTTAAACTAAAGGTAGAGAATAATAAGGGGTGTGAAAAAATGAAAAAGAAGTGGAATCTACTTGTGATGTTATTAGTGCTTGTCGTAGGGGGTGTGCTAGCGGGTTGTGGTAATGGTAGTGGTGGCAATGTAGACATCGGCATCGTGTTACCAACGAAAGATGAGCCTCGCTGGGTACAAGATGAACAGCGCTTTAAAGATGCACTAAAGGATTCAGATTACACAACCGAAATTTTATTTAGTCAAGGGTCTTCAGCGAAGGAAAAGGAAAATGTGGAAGCCTTATTAAACAAAGGGATTAAAGTTCTTATTATTACACCACATGATGCAGCCGCTGCAGCTGCTGCAGTAGAAGCAGCGAAAAAAGATGATGTGACAGTGATTTCATATGACCGTTTAATTACAGATACCGATGCAGTTGATTACTATGTGACGTTTGACAGTATCGCTGTAGGTGCTGCACAGGCTCAATATTTAGTGGATCATGCAGAAGGAAAAGATGTACCGCTTTACTTATATGCGGGCGCGGCTTCGGATAATAATGCGTTTCTATTCTTCCAAGGAGCATGGGAAGTATTACAGCCAAAAATTGCGGATGGTACATTTAAAATTGCTAACTCAAGTGTGGCCGAATCAATGAAGGATAAAAAAGACTTATCACGCGCAGAGTTAGGGAAAGTGATTGGTCAGGTAACAACGAACTGGGATGCCAATGAAGCGAAAAATAAAGCGCAAACAAACTTAACAGCTGTCAAAGATGACATGAAGGGGGATGTCGCTGTACTTGCACCAAATGACGGCACAGCGCGTTCAATTGCTGATGTATTCAAATCAGATGGCGATATTAAAAACTATTTAATTACTGGTCAGGATGCAGAAAAAGCATCGATTCAATACATTATTGATGAAAAGCAATCAATGACTGTATTTAAGGACGTACGTACGCTTGTAAAAGATGCGATGGGTATGGCTGTTGATGTATTAGATGATAAAACACCAGAAACAACGGGTGAGTATGACAATGGCACGAAGAAAGTAAAAGCGAAGCAAACGGATGTCATTGTAGTCGATAAAGATAATGTACAAAAAGAGTTAATTGACTCAGGTTACTACAAAGCAGACGAATTCACAGGCTTGAAGTAGTTTCATAAGAACAAGTGGAATAGTGATGGCCTGTGCTATCACTATTTCTTTTTTAAAGGAGGAATTCGCATGGCAGATTATATTTTAGAAATGGATACTATTTCAAAAAGCTTCCCTGGTGTTAAGGCACTTTCTGATGTGAATTTCAAGGTGGAGCGCGGTGAAATTCATTGTTTAGTTGGTGAGAATGGTGCCGGAAAATCGACGCTTATGAAAGTATTAAGTGGTGTTTATCCGCATGGTGAATACGAAGGAGAGATTATTTACAACGGCAAAGCACAGCAATTCCGTGAAATTAGCGACAGCGTAAAGGTCGGTATCGGTATTATTTATCAGGAACTGGCGTTATTTCCGGACTTAACGGTTTATGAAAATATTTTTGCTGGCAATGAGCTAAAGAGTGGCCCGTTTATTAACTGGAATGAAACGATTACCGCTTCTAAAAAGTTGTTAGAAAAGGTGCGTCTACGTATTACACCGGAGACGATGATTCGTGACTTAAATGTTGGGCGTCAGCAGCTCGTCGAAATCGCCAAAGCGCTTAGTAAGGATGTAAAACTACTCATTTTAGATGAACCAACAGCCGCATTAAATGAAGATGACAGTGAAAACTTACTGCAATTACTGAAGGAATTGAAATCGCAGGGCATTAGCTGCATTATGATTTCGCATAAATTAAAGGAAGTTATTTCGATTGCTGATAAGGTGACAGTGCTACGAGATGGCAAGACAATCGGAACGATGGATGCGCAGACTGAAGAAATTACCGAGAATAAAATAATTCGTCGCATGGTTGGGCGTGATATTGAGGATATTTATCCGAAACGACCGAATCAACAAATTGGAGAAACCGTGCTTGCGGTGCGTGATTGGTCTGCCTATGATAGCAATTTGGATCGCCAAGTAGTAAAGGATGCACATGTCGAGCTGAAAAAAGGCGAAATCATCGGCATTGCAGGGCTGATGGGCGCAGGGCGTACGGAGCTCGCACTCAGTATTTTTGGTAATCCAAAGCATTATAAAATGCAGGGAGAGCTTGAGGTACTTGGTAAGAAGCGGAAGTTGAAGCATACGAGTGAGGCCATTAAAGCAGGAATTGCCTATGTGACGGAGGACCGTAAAGGGGATGGTTTATTTTTACTACAGGACATCCGCGAAAATATATCGGCCGCCAATCTACAAAAAATTGCGAGTGGTGGGACAATTAATGTCAACGAGGAAGTAAAGGTTGCACAGCATTATAAGCAGTCACTCAATATTAAGGCAAGTTCTCTAGAGCAGGAAGTAGGGAAGCTAAGTGGGGGCAATCAACAGAAGGTATCTGTTGCGAAATGGTTATTTACAGAGCCGAAGATTTTAATTTTAGATGAGCCGACACGCGGCATTGACGTCGGGGCAAAGTTTGAAATGTATACGATTATGAATGAGCTTGTTGATAAGGGCATGAGCATTATTATGATTTCCTCGGAGCTTCCGGAGGTGCTTGGGATGAGTGACCGCATTTATGTAATGGCAGAGGGTCGCATAAAGGGAGAACTTTCACGTAGCGAAGCAAATGAGGAAAATATTATGGCATTAGCGACACAATAGGAGGCGAAACAGATGAGTTTTTTCGGGGAACTAAAAACATTATTAAAGCAAAATATTCGTGAGTACGGGATGTATATCGCACTTGTTGTGATTATGTTGATTTTTACGATTTTAACAAATGGTTTATTTATGTCATCGCGCAATATTAGTAACTTATTAGACTCTGCAGGGTATATTGCGGTGCTTGCAGTCGGGATGACATTAGTAATCGTCATTCGTCATATCGATTTGTCGGTCGGCTTTTTAGCAGGTTTTCTCGGTGCTATCGCTGCGATTTTCCTGACGCGTATGGACTGGTCAATGTGGCTTGTTATTCCAATCATTTTATTAATCGGGATTTTAATAGGGCTTATTAGCGGCTTTTTAGTAGCAAAACTAGCGATTCCAGCCTTTGTTGTGACATTAGCAGGGATGCTGATTTTCCGCGGCGCGCTCCTACAAGTAACGGAGCAATCGGGGACGATTATTATTAAAAACGACCAGTTCAATGCCATTGGTAACGGCAATATTCCAGCAATTGCGGAAGTGGCGGGGCTTCAACGGACCATAATTCGCATTTGCTGAAAAAAGGTGCTATGAATGTACTTGCACCGCTTATACGAAGCGGCGACATTCGCATTCAGTATGATCAATGGACGAAAAACTGGCAGCCAAAAGAAGCCGCAAAAGGTATGGAGGAGGCGCTTCGTATTAATCATCATCAGATTGATGCAGTAATTGCCGCCAATGATGCGACAGCCTATGCGGCGATGCAGGTTATTAAGCAGCAGGGGATGACGAAAAAAATTGCTGTTATTGGACAAGATGCAGACGCAGTAAATATCCAGGCGATTCAGCAAGGAACACAGCTCGCAACCGTTTATAAACCTGTGAAAAAGCTCTCGAGTGTCGCTGCGAAAACAGCTGTATCAATGGCGAAAAAACAGAAAGTCGATATTACCGACTCTATCGATAATGGAAAAAATAATATTCCTTCTATTTTATTGGAGCCCATTTTAGTTACGAAAAAAAATATACAAAATACTGTTGTGAAGGATGGGTTTTATCAAGAAGATAAGTGAATGTAGTTATTTAGATATAGACGAGCTTATTATCGTGAAATAAGCTCGTTTTTTTATTTTTTTATACGCTCACGAATGTACATACATTTGAACGTATGCAAGTAGAAAAAGAAGTTGTATCGAATATGACGGAGACATATATTGAGCTATTAAATGTTTCAATAGGTCTTGCGTATTCATCTCCGGATTTTGATGCATTGACTGAGAGTTCAGCGTTTAGTGACAGTATGGCGGAGTATCAGCAGGCGATTCAGGCACAAAAACAATTTGAGGCACAGCAGCGTGAACTAGCGGAGCAAAAACGATTAGAGGAGCAGTATGCTAAGGCGCATCCAATTGAAACCTATTTGAAGGAGAGTTCAGAAGAGGTAGCGAAGGCCTGGGGGAAAGCAGTGAACTATATTGAAAACCTCCCGATTGATCAGCTTGTCGAACAGTATGGCTTGCCAGAGGGATTTAAGGCGCTAGGCAAAGCGGAGAAGGAAAAAATTCTTTTTCAAATGGGTATCATTGGTGCAGCAGGAAGTCTTATTAGTGATACGGCTATAGGGGCAGTTTCTACATATAATTCAATTGAGAACGCAGTGGACACAGCTACTCTAAAAATGGCCGGATTAAAGCCGCCTAAATACATGGAATACAAAATGGAGCAAGACAAAAAAGCCTTAACAGACACCTATAATCTAGTGGCCACAGAGGAAGGCCGCGCCCAACTAAAAGAGGGCGTCACAAAAATGATAGGGAACATAACCCAAAATATAAAAAATGGTGACTCCTACGCAATAGGTGGCTATGTATTTAATACAGCGACATTATTTATTCCAGGCGCAGGCCCCGCAGCCGGTGTAGCTAAAATGAGTACAACTGCCGGAAAAATTAGTAGTTCGGTTATCAAACAGGGAAAAGCTTTGAAGGCGGGTACTATTGTAGGTTCGATTTCGAAGCAGGCAGTGAGGAAATTTAATCAAGTAAAAAAAGCAGCTATAAACTCAACAAAAGATTTCTCAATACAAATCGCGAATGGAGCTATACTTACAGGTAAATTATTAAATGATAAGGTTAGTCTAGTTACTGTTGGGAACGTTCATAGCTCAGGAAATAGCTTAAAAGAAAAAAGTTCTAATTGGATTTCCAATATAAAAACGCTTGATTCAAAACTAGTTGTATATAAAGAAGATAATAAATATCGTAACTCAGAAAATGGCCAGTATATAAAAGAAGAGTTAGATCTTAGTAAAGATGTGGAAATTAGAGAACGACCCGAAAAAAGTTCGAAAAAAGAATCCTCAGTAAAAGAAATTATTAAAACGGAAGAGAACTCATCAAAGAGAAAAAGTAAGATGGAAATAATTCGAGAAACTTTTTCAACACCCGTGAAGGTTTCAAATCAAGATTTTGAAAAACTCTTATTAGAGATTAAACAACCAAGCTTGAAGGAGTATTTTAATGGGTTAATTACTTTTCGGAAATCAGAAGTAAACATTAATCATGATAAAATCAATGATTTACTGATAGCGATTCAAAATACAGAATTTAAGCCTAATGTAAAATTAACTGAAGATGATTTAAATCGTATTCGAGAAACTATGCGTTCAATTGGGATAGAAGATGAATATGATGCAATATTACGTAATGATCAGGTCATGAAGTATGGGACATATTATAAAAATAGAGTTGGGTAAGAACAATATAAATTAGAGAAGGCTGAATATTCTAAGGAAAATGACGCACCTCATGCCCATCATATACTTTATAAAAAAGGAAGAGGTGAATTTTATAAATGCTAATTTAAACGTGTACATATAAAATCACTTAAAGATGTACAAATTTACCATTAAATGTAACATACTAGAACTTGAGGTGAATAGTATGTACATAA
>NZ_JBHUOR010000025.1:0-51319 GCF_042686175.1 Kurthia populi
GGAAGTGCAGCGATGTACGGAGTTGACGAATACTAATAGGTCGAGGACTTAACCAAATATACTTTCATGTCACAGTTTATCCAGTTTTGAAAGAACAATCTTTCACGTACATTTTGTACGAAGGGTTCTACTATACGAGTCAGACGAGGAAGCAATGAGTGAGCACCTCACATACTTAAGTATGTGAGGATACGAATGAAGTGGCTGACAATGTAAGACGACGTAGAGAAGAAGCCGTAACCAAAAGTCTAGTAATGATGGCAAAGAGGTCACACCTGTTCCCATGCCGAACACAGAAGTTAAGCTCTTTAGCGCCGATGGTAGTTGGGGGTTTCCCCCTGCGAGAGTAGGACGTTGCTAGGCGAGTCATTAGCTCAGTTGGTAGAGCATCTGACTTTTAATCAGAGGGTCGCTGGTTCGAATCCTGCATGACTCATATTAAAAAAACACGGCATATAGATAGATTTTTCTATCTATATGCCGTGTTTTTTTCTGTCCTTTTTTATTGAAATCTATTTTTTATACTTAGTATTAGTACCAGGTGACAAATATCACTATTAATAACTTATACAAGCGTTTATACTCAAAAATGTCATCATTGCTAAATTATTATATTTAGAAAGAAATATATAATATATTACTATTTCTGATAGCTATGAAATAAGTAATTATCAGAAAATTACGAATATACTTATATATTGTAAAATAATTCATAATCGAATATGATAATAGTATGAACGATAAAATGACTTTAAACAGCTAAAAATAACATAAACGAGGTGATTTCTGTGGAAAAAGTGTTGTTTACAGATGTTGGTGAAGGGCTACATGAAGCTGAAATTTTGCAGTGGTTTGTTGACGTTGGCGATAGCGTAGAACGTGATGAAGCACTTGTAGAATTACAAACAGATAAGGTGGCAATCGAGGTAACAGCTCCAAAAAAAGGAATCATTATGCAACGCATTGGGGATATTGGCCAACGCATTATTGTTGGTGATACACTCGTAGAAGTAGATACTGGGGAGGCTTCTAGCACGGTGGTTGAGGAACCACAACAAGTAGCAGCACCTGAACAAGCTATCGAATCTGTTGCGACAACCGAAAAGAAAGCTACTCTAGATGAGAAAGGGCCAAAACGTATTAAGGCAGCGCCAAGCGTACGTAAATTGGCACGTGAACTAGGGATAGATATTCAAACGGTACAGGCCTCTGCAGCACATGGGCGTATAACGAAAGAGGATATTCGAAATGCTACTTCAGGAAGTTCAGCAGAAGTATCACAAGCTGATCCAACAAAAGAAGCTGCAAAAGTATCGGTACATCGTGTAGCACCTATTATGGGTGAAAAACGTCGTGAAAAAATTTCTGGTGTACGTAAGCAAATGTATCAAAACATTGCGTATTCACTAGCGAATATCCCACATACGACAGCGATGTACGACATGCAAGTTGATGAACTGAATCGTGTGCGTAAAGACTTGAAAGCGTTTACAGAACAGCCATTAACCTACTTACCATTCTTTATTAAAATTATTACGTATGTGCTACAAGAAAATCCGATTTTTAATGCGAGTATTGATGAAGAAAAAGAAGAAATTATTTATCATGAAAATGTAAATATTGGGATTGCGATGGCAACAAAGCAAGGTCTTGTCGTACCAGTTATTCATAATGTAGAAACATTATCGCTAGAAGAAATTGCCGCACAGCTTCAAGATTTAACAGAGCGTGGGCGTAATAATAAATTATCACTACATGAATTAAAAGGTGCTACATTCACTATCTCAAGTACGGGTATGCGCGGAGGTGTTTATGCAACACCTGTTATGACAGCACCTCAAGTAGCAATTTTAGGGCTACATGCAATGGTGGAAAAACCAGTTATTTTACCAGACCGCACAATTGGTATCGGTACGGTAATGGGGTCAAGTCTATCATTTGATCATCGTATTATTGATGGGGAAGCAGTCGGCTACTTTATGGAAGCATTTAAGAACTATGTAGAAAATCCAAAACGCTTGTTATTAAAAGCATAGGAGGTGCTTTAGATGGAAATGACAAAATGGTTAGATGAGCAAGGGAACTTAATTGGCGATGTAGCGGTGCCATCAGATGATGTATTAAAGACGATGTACGCAGAAATGAAACGTGGCCGTATGATTGATACAAAAATGTTTAAAATGCAGCGTCAAGGGCGTATGGCACTTGTGGCGCCAGTGAGTGGTCAAGAAGCGATTCAGGTAGCGAGTGCGCTTGTATTAAATAAAGAGGACTGGATAGCGCCAAGTTACCGTGATTCGGTTGCGACGATGCTTCATGGTATGCCGCTTGAAAATATTATTCGTTATTTCAAAGGGTATAGTGACGGCGGTGGTGCTCCTGAAGGTGTCAATGTCTTGCCAGTACAAATCATTATTGCAGCACAAATGCTTCATGCGACAGGTGTGGCATTTGCATCGAAAATTAAAGGCGAGCAGGCACGTACGGTGACGTTTTTCGGCGATGGTGCAACGAGTCAGGGAGATTTCCACGAGGCGCTAAACTTTGCAGCCGTTTATAAGCTACCTGTGATTTTTGTATGTCAAAACAATCAATATGCCATCAGTACGCCAGTTAGTAAACAAATGAACACAGAAACAATTGTGGAGCGTGCAAAGGCATATAATATGGCCTATGAATATGTAGATGGCAATGATATATTAGCTTGCTATGATGTAATGAAACGTGCCTATGACAAAGCACAGGATGGGCCTGTATTTGTCGAGGCTGTGACGTATCGTTTAGGACCACATACAACGTCAGATGACCCGAAAAAATACCGTGAACAGACGGAAGAACAGCAGTGGCAACAAAAGGACCCACTTGTACGTATGCGTGCTTTTTTAGAAGCGAGAGGCCTATGGGACGCGGCATTTGAACGTGCTATAGAAGACCGTGCATCGGAGGAAATCGAGGAAGCTGTGGCGAAAATTGAAGAAACCCCGCCACCGACATTAGCGGATATGCTAGAGAAAGTTTACGAAACACCTCCAACGCTTATTCAAGAGCAAATCGATGGTTTAAGGGGGAATGAATAATGAGCGAAAAAACGATTGTACAGGCGATTAATGAGGCATTATTTCATGCGATGGAGCATGAGGATGTTGTGTTATTAGGCGAAGATGTAGCAACAAACGGCGGTGTATTCCGTGTGACGGATGGGCTGAAGGAAAAGTTTGGCCCGATGCGTGTCATTGATACACCACTTGCAGAGTCTGGCATTATCGGTACAGCGGTCGGTATGAGTGTTAACGGTTTACGTCCAATCGCAGAAATTCAATTTTTCGGCTTTATTTATGAAGCAATGGATCAAATGGTTAGCCAGGCTACGCGTATGCGTTACCGCTCAAATGGCCGCTTCCATTCACCGATTGTCGTACGTAGTCCGTATGGTGCAGGCGTTAATACACCGGAGCTTCATGCAGACAGTATTGAAGCGATTTTTAGTCATTCTCCAGGTATGAAAATTGTGATGCCATCGAGTCCATATGACGCAAAAGGCTTACTTCTTGCAGCAATTGAGGACCCCGATCCGGTACTGTTTTTAGAGCCGATGAGCATTTATCGTTCGGTACGTGAAGAGGTACCAGATGAAGCGTATACGGTACCGATTGGTGAGGCAAAAATCGTCCAAGAAGGAACGGATGCAACGATTGTGACATGGGGACCGCCTGTTGTATGGTTACAGCAAGTTGTAGAAGACTATGCAAAACAAGGGGTATCGATCGAGCTAATTGACCTGCGTACAGTGGCGCCGCTAGATATTCATACAATTGTAGCCTCAGTTGAAAAAACCGAACGATTATGTATTGTACATGAAGCAGTTAAAACAAATGGTATCGGTGCAGAAATTGCTGCGCTTGTTTCAGAACGTGCTATTTTCTCGCTTGTTGGGCCGATTAAACGTGTGACAGGGTTTGATTCACCTTACCCGGCAGGCACCATTGAACGAGACTGGATGCCAAATCCAAGCCGCGTAAAAATCGCCATTGATGAATTACTAACATACGAATAAAAATTAAAAAGTCGCATAAAATGTTCGATAAATGCGACTTTTTTTCTGTTGTCTAATTTACAGTATTTATGCGTTTTCTTTAGTTATAAAATAAAAAAATTCTTGAAAATTTTCTAAAAATTTATTGACATTAAAACATGGTGTTGTTACGATAAATGCGTTGTTCAACAGGGAAGTCGTTTTCGAGTGAGTCTTTCCGAGCAATGATTATTTGACCACTCCTTTAAGGAGTTAAGGCCATACGGACAGCCGGGTCGACTGCCGCTTGGTGGAGCCATTCCACCTATTGATTGAGTTAAAAGCTCAAGTTTTATAAGTTGGTTACTTTACAACCAGTGTTTAAATGCACATCAACTTGTGAAATTGGTCAATATGAGTAGTAAAAGTAATTATTTGCTATATAGACTCTAAAAAGCCATGATAGGATTAACTTCGAAACCGATACGGGAATTTAGGCGATTTTTTCTGTTTTTCTGAACTTGTCTATTTTTTTACGAATTCGTATGTATATATCCAAGAGCAAGTGATGCCAAAGTGCATTGCTTGCTCTTTTTTTGTTGGAGGTGTGGAAAATGGAACGATTAAAGCTGTATGGATTTAATAATTTAACAAAGGCACTGAGCTTCAATATTTATGATGTGTGTTATGCGGAGACGTCTGCAGAGCAACAAGCCTATATAGACTATATTGATGAGCAATACAATGCAGACCGCCTAACGGATATTTTATTGCATGTGACGGAAATGATTGGTGCGCATGTGTTAAATGTCTCAAAGCAAGATTATGATCCGCAAGGCGCGAGCGTGACGTGTTTAATTGCTGAGCAACAACTAGCGCGCTATGGTAGTGATACACTCGTTGCTCATTTAGATAAAAGTCATGTGACGGTGCATACATATCCGGAATTTCACCCAGAAAACCATTTAGCGACGTTCCGTGTAGACATTGATGTCGCAACTTGTGGTGAGATTACACCGCTATCGACACTCGACTATTTAATTTCATCATTCGATTCAGATGTCATCACAATGGATTACCGCGTACGAGGATTCACGCGTGATATTCATGGCAATAAAGTGTATCTTGACCATCCAGTTCACTCGATTCAAGACTATATTGCGTCTCCTACACTTGCTAAATACGACGTTGACGATATGAATGTCCCACATGCCAATCTGTTTCACACGCGAATGCGTTTAAAAGATTTACCACTCGAAAATTATGTATTTGATATGGATTTAGCTGACGTGTCGTCGCTTAAAAAAGAGCAGATGCTTGCGGCGCTTCACGTCGAAATGGAAGAAATTTTTCACGGAACGGGAGTGTAACGATTCATGCAGCAACTTGCAACAACGCAGCAAAAGGCACCGCTTTATGAAGCACTGATGCACTTTAAAAAACAACGCATCGTACCGTTTGATGTACCAGGTCACAAACGAGGTCGTGGTAACCCAGAACTTGCTGCTTTTCTAGGCGAAGATGCATTGGCCGTCGATGTTAACTCGATGAAACCACTCGATAATTTATGCCATCCTGTATCCGTCATTAAGGAAGCAGAAGAAGTCGCTGCACAAGCTTTTGGTGCAAACGAAGCCTTTTTTATGGTCGGTGGAACGACATCGGCTGTACAGGCAATGGTCTTTAGCACGACGAAGCAGGGCGATGAAATTATTCTACCGCGCAATGTTCATCGTAGCGTACTCAATGCGCTCGTGTTAAATGGCGCGATTCCGGTATATGTCAATCCAGAGGCGAATGATGAACTTGGGATTGCACTCGGCATGTCGATTACCCAAGTACAGCGTGCCATTGAAGAGCATCCAAATGCGAAGGCCGTATTTGTGAATAACCCAACGTATTACGGGATTTGCTCAGATTTAAAAGGTATTGTTGATGTGGCACATAAAGCAGGTATGAAAGTACTTGCGGATGAGGCACATGGTACGCATTTTTATTTTGGTAAAGATATGCCGATTTCGGCAATGGCCGCTGGAGCTGATATGGCCGCAGTGAGCATGCATAAATCAGGCGGCAGCCTAACACAAAGCTCCTTTTTATTAATGGGGCCTGGCATGAACGCCGATTATGTACGTCAAGTAGTGAATTTAACGCAGACGACAAGTGCATCGTATTTATTAATGGCGAGTCTGGATTTATCACGTCGCAATTTAGCGTTAAATGGTCATGACATTTTCCAACAAGTCGTCGATTATACGAATTATGTGCGCGACGAATTGCATGCCATTGGTGGTTATTATGTGTTCGGTAACGATTTGATTAACGGCGATAGTGTCTATGATTTAGACCCAACTAAACTTTCTATTCATACTTTAAACGTAGGTTTAGCGGGAATTGAAGTGTACGATATTTTACGGGATGATTACGATATTCAAATTGAATTTGGAGATCTTGGAAATATTTTGGCATACATTTCCGTTGGCGACCGCGAGCGTGATATCGAGCGCTTAGTCGGAGCATTAGCCGATATTAAACGTCGCTTTGAACGTTCGAAAAAAGGCATGCTGACGCAGGAATATCTTGAGCCAATTGTTGCCATTTCACCGCAACAAGCCTTTTATGCACAAAAAGAGCTGTTGCCACTTCATGAGGCAATTGGCCGTATATGTGGTGAATTTGTTATGTGCTATCCACCGGGTATTCCGATTTTAGGACCAGGGGAAGTCGTGACTGAGGCCGTTGTGACGTATATTGCCTATGCGAAGGAAAAGGGCTGTCAGTTAACTGGCACAGAGGATTTACAAGTAGAAAAATTAAATGTCGTCAAGGAGGGTGTTTAGATGGAGCTATGGTATAGCGAGCCACATACGAAAGATGTCAAATTTTCGATTAAAGTGAATAAACAACTCTATAGCGCACAAAGTGAATTTCAACGCATTGACGTATTTGAATCAGCGGAGTTTGGCCGTTTTTTAACGCTTGATGGCTATATGATGCTGACGGAAAAAGATGAATTTATTTACCATGAAATGCTTGTACATGTACCAATGTCTGTGCATCCAAAAGCAGAAAATATTTTAGTTATTGGTGCAGGAGATGGCGGTATTTTACGCGAGCTAGCACAGTACCCATCGGTTCAAACGATTGATCTTGTAGAAATTGATGAGCAGGTTATTGACGTGTGTAAAAAGTATTTACCACAAACAGCATGTGGTTTTGACGACCCACGTGTAACGGTGCATATTGCAGATGGCTTAAAATATGTACGCCATGCTGAAAATCAATATGATGTCATTATCGTCGATTCAACAGATCCCTTTGGACCAGGTGAAGGGCTCTTTACGAAAGAATTTTACGGCAACTGCTATAACGCGCTGAAATCAGATGGTATTATGGTCAACCAGCATGAAAGTCCATTTTACGAAGAGGATCGTTTAGCGATGCAGCGTGCACATAAGCGCATCGTGGAAAGCTTTCCGATTAGTCGCGTTTATCAGGCGCATATTCCGACGTACCCATCAGGTCATTGGCTTTTTGGTTTTGCGTCAAAACAGTATCACCCAATTGAGCACCAGCAGGCGGAGCGCTTTAAAAAATTGAATATTCCGACGAAATATTATAATCATCAGTTACATATCGGAGCGTTTTGCCTACCAAACTATGTAGAGGAGCTATTAGCAGATGTTGAAGACTAATATTCAAACATTTATCGGCTGTGAAGCGGATTACCGCGACGCAACGCATGTATTATACGGCGTGCCATTTGATGGGACGACGAGCTATCGTCCGGGGACACGTTTTGGTCCATCGGCCGTACGCGCAGAATCATTTGGTTTAGAAACGTATAGCCCGTACCAAGATAAGGATTTAACGGATTATACAGTGTTTGATAGTGGCGATTTAGAGCTACCATTTGGTAACCCAGTGCGTGTGTTAGAGGCGATTGAAGCACGTGCAACAACGATTTTAGACGATGGGAAATTTCCATTTATGGTTGGCGGTGAGCATTTAGTGACCCTTGGAGCCGTACGTGCAGCGTTTAAAAAACATCCAGATTTACATATGATTCATTTCGATGCGCATACGGATTTACGGGATGATTATTTAGGCGAAAAATTATCACATGCGACCGTATTACGTCGCTGCCATGATTTACTAGGCGACCAAAAAATTTATCATTTTGGTATTCGCTCAGGCGACCGTCCAGAATTTAAATGGGCAGACGAGGGCCATACAACGCTTCAAAAATTTAATTTCGATGGTTTAGCACAAGCACTACAAGCCATTGGTGATAAGCCAGTCTATTTCACGATTGATTTAGATGTCCTCGACCCGTCAGAGTTTCCGGGAACGGGGACACCAGAAGCGGGTGGTGTAACATTTACAGCACTTATTGACGCATTGATTGCTGTTAGTAAACAGGCCAATGTTGTCGCTTGTGATGTCAATGAGCTCGCACCAATTTATGATCCATCCGGCCGTTCAACGGCACTTGCAGGAAAAGTTATTCGCGAATTTTTAATCGCACTTCAAAAATAGAAAAGGGGTTATGTAAAAATGGGTAAAGCATTAATTATCGGCTGTGGCGGTGTCGCATCAGTCGCAATTCATAAATGTGTACAAAATAGCGAGGTATTTGAGGAGATTTGTATCGCCAGTCGTACAAAATCAAAATGTGATGCCTTAAAGGAAAAATTAGATGGCCAAGGAACGATTATTACAACGGCACAAGTAGACGCGGATAATGTAGAAGAATTAATCGCTTTAATTAATGAAGTGAAGCCAGATATCGTCATGAACCTAGCACTTCCATATCAAGATTTAACGATTATGGATGCATGTTTAGCGACGAAAACGCATTATATGGATACAGCCAATTATGAGCCTGAAGATACAGCAAAATTTGAATATAAATGGCAATGGGAATACCGCGAACGTTTTGAAGAAGCGGGCATTACGGCATTACTTGGTTCGGGTTTTGACCCAGGTGTGACCGGTGTATTCTCAGCACATGCATTAAAACATCATTTCGATGAAATTAATTACATCGATATTTTAGATTGTAATGCTGGCGACCACGGCTATCCATTCGCTACCAATTTTAACCCAGAGATTAATATTCGCGAAGTAACGGCAAATGGCTCGTATTGGGAAAATGGTGACTGGGTAGAAACAGCGCCAATGGAAATCAAACGTGTGTACAACTTCCCAGAAGTCGGCGAAAAGGATATGTATTTACTACATCATGAAGAGTTAGAATCGCTTGCATTAAATATTCCGGGTATTAAACGTATTCGCTTCTTCATGACATTCGGTGAATCGTATTTACGCCACTTACAATGTTTAGAAAACGTTGGTATGACAGCGATTGAGCCTATTATGTATGAAGGAAAAGAAATCATTCCGCTCCAATTTTTAAAAGCCGTACTACCAGATCCAGCATCTCTTGGTCCACGTACAAAAGGGAAAACAAATATCGGCTGTATTTTCCGCGGTAAAAAAGATGGCCAAGATAAAACATATTATGTTTATAATGTGTGTGACCACGAGGCATGTTACGCGGAGGTTGGCTCACAAGCAGTATCTTATACGACAGGTGTACCAGCCATGATTGGCGCAGCACTTGTGATGAATGGTACATGGCAAAAACCAGGTGTCTACAATATCGAGGAGTTTGACCCAGATCCATTCATGGAAGGCTTAAATAAATGGGGCCTACCATGGCAAGAAAGCTTAACGCCGGAGCTTGTTGATTAGCATGAAGATGACAGATATTGCGACGCCTGCCTATGTGGTAGACGAAACATTAATTGAGCGGAATCTGCGCATTTTAAAGGAAGTCATCGACGAAACAGGCTGTCATATTTTATTAGCGCAAAAGGCATTTAGCATGTATAGCTTGTATCCGTTAATCGGGGAATATTTACATGGGACAACGGCAAGCGGTTTATATGAAGCAAAGCTTGGCTATGAGGAAATGGGCAAGGAAAATCATATTTTTTCACCAGCCTATAAAGACAGTGATTTTGCGGAAATCGTATCGATTTGCGATCATATTGTCTTTAACTCATTTTCACAGTTAGCACGCTTTGGCGAGCAAGTAGTAGCTGCAGGGAAAAGCATTGGGCTGCGTATTAATCCAGAGCACTCCACACAAGTAGGACATGAAATTTATGACCCTTGTGCGAAAGGTTGTCGTTTTGGCATTACCGCACAGCATTTTGACCGTGAGGCACTTGCGAATGTTTCGGGGCTGCATTTTCATACATTATGCGAGCAAGATAGTGATGACCTGTGGACAACGATTTTAGCAGTAGAGGAGCGCTTTGGTGATGTGCTGTATGACATGGAATGGCTGAATTTTGGCGGAGGTCATCATATTACAAAACCGGGCTATAATCTAGCGTTACTAAAAAAATGCATTACGTATATGAAGCAAAAGTATAATTTACGCATTTACTTAGAGCCAGGTGAGGCTATCGCCTACGAAGCGGGCTATCTTGTAACGACCGTTCTAGATACGACATATAATGACGGAGATATCGCTATTTTGGATACGTCTGCCTCTTGTCATATGCCAGACGTGCTTGAAATGCCGTACCGTCCACCACTTCAAAACAGTGGGGAAGCGGGTGAAAAAGCGCATACGTATCGTCTCGGTGGCCCGACCTGTCTTGCGGGGGATGTCATTGGCAATTATTCATTTGATGCACCGCTTAAACCGGGTGACCGACTTGTTTTTGAAGATATGGCGATTTATTCAATGGTGAAAAATAATACGTTTAATGGGATGGCATTACCGGATTTAGTTATTCAAGATCGCGATGGAAATTGTCATTTACAAAAACGCTTTGGCTATGAAGATTTTAAAGGGCGCCTTTCTTAAAACTTGTCTGAAACACTTCCAAAGAGAATTTCTCTTTGGAAGTGTTTTTCGTTACACTGCGTACAACACAGTCATACAAAATTCCTACATTATTTTACATTGTATGGTAGGATAAGATTTAGTTTAAATGATTTTGGAGGAACAGCATGAAGAAATATACACATTTACTATTTGATGTAGATAATACGATTTTAAATTTTGACGCAGCGGAGGAAGTCGCGCTCGCTAAAATTTTATCCAAGTATGGTCCGACACTTGACCAAGAAAGTCTCCATGCGACGTATCAAAAAATCAATCGCAGTATGTGGCACGCGTTTGAACGTGGGGAGATGACACGCGAATATTTACTTGATACACGCTTTTTTGAAACCTTTTATATTTATGATATTATGGTGGATGGTGTTGCACTAGCGGCCGAATATCAAGCCTTGTTAGCGGAAGGTCATGAGCAAGTAGAAGGCGCAAAACAAGTGCTTGAAGCATTATGTGATATACCAAAATACGTTGTCACAAATGGTGTTGGCTCAACGCAACATCGCCGTCTAAAAGATTCGGATTTCACGCAGTATTTCGAGGCGATTTATGTTTCAGAGGAGCTTGGCTATCATAAGCCTCAGCGTGAATTTTTCGATATTGTCTTCGCTGAGTCCCCTGAAATTATCCCGGAAACGACATTAATGATTGGCGATTCGTTAACGAGTGATATTCAAGGTGGTATTGTCGCAGGGCTTGATACATGTTGGTTTAATTTCCATCATACAGCAAATGATACCGGCATTGAACCGACCTATACGATTGAGTCCATTGCTGAGGTATTGCATTTATTACCCGAGTTAGTCTAGGCAATAGCGTCTGCAGAAGTGCAGACGTTTTTTTATAGAATAAAAGTTTTTAATAGAATAATGTTGATTTTATGAGAAAAAATAAGACATAATATAGGTGGAGGTGTTAAACGACACTATGGTGATGAAATGGCATTCTGTTGGGGAAGAAATGTTAAAATTGGGGAATTACGAGGATTATTTTTTTCAAAGTGTGACCTTAAAAGATGATGAACAAGCAATTGTCTATGCATCCATTCAAGGACGATTTCTAGTTGACTTTATTGATGCGTTTGTTGACTTATATGAGCAACCAGGTACGAAGGAAATTTATACGTATCGCAATAATACAGTTAAATTGACACGACAAGCGCAACAATTAATTGTAGAATCTGAAAAATGTGGACGATTTGTTTATCCATTTGACGATGGCTTTGAGCAAATTTTTATTGCGTTGAAACGTTATTTAACGAAAATAAAACGAGATAATGCACGCGTTGCTTTAAATGATGAATATCCGCAACTCGCAAGTCGTGTTTATTGGTATGAGCAACTGAATTGTCGTACATAGAAACGAATGAAATATAAAAAACAGGCAGCGCTTTTTAAAAGCAATGCCTGTTTTTTTGTACTATGCTGCTTGTTGTTTTGAAATGAGTACTTTCAACATCGGCGGTGTCACAAGTGTTGAGACGACGATGGCAATCACCATTGGCGTGTAATATTCTTGTGAGAATAAGCCGGCAGCTAAACCAATAGAAGATGTAATCAACGCCACCTCACCACGTGAAATCATCGCAGTCCCAATAATAAGCGAGGAGGACATATTAAATCCAGTAATACGTGCACCAAAGCCGGCGCCAATTACTTTTGTTGCTACAGCCACAATTGATAACACAATGATTAATAAGAGATGCTCTGCTAGGCCATCTAATGACACAGCTAAACCAATGCTTGCGAAGAAGATTGGAATAAAGATGACATTAACAGATGGTAATAATTTACCTTCTAAATTTTCGCGTAATAGGTCATTATTTGCGAGTGCTAGGCCCGCGAAGAATGCGCCGATAATATTACTAATGCCCATAAATTCAGCGAACCATGAATACAGGAAGCATAAAATAACGCCATAGAAAATGGCCATATCCGGAATCGGCATTCGAATGATGATTTTTGTCAGAAGCGGTAATAGCTTGTGCATCGCAATAATGACAACGAAGAAAATTACTTGCTTTAAGACAATAAGTGATAACGGATTGCCACTACCAACGGTCATACTAATCATAATTGCTAAAATAATTAAGCCGATAATATCATCAGCAATCGCTGCGCCGAGGACAGTTGCGCCTTCGCGCGTACTCATATAATGAAGCTCGCGGAAGGTTTGCACTGATATACTAACCGATGTAGCAGTCAGTACAATACCTAAAAAAATCGCGTGCAATGAATCCATACCAAAGCTTACACCGACGATATATCCGCCAATAAACGGTAAAATAACGCCGAATACCGCGACTGTTAATGCCGACTTCATACTACTCGTTAAATCCTTTAAATTCGTTTCAACACCTGCGAAGAACATGAGGAAAATAACACCAATTTCACTTAATAAATGGAGCACATCATGTCCATTTGTATGTACAAGTCCAAATACAGCCGGTCCGATTAAAATACCGGCAATAATTTCGCCTAATACGCTCGGTTGACCAAAGCGTGAGGCGATAGTGCCACATAATTTTGCGGCAACAATAATTATCATGAGTTGAGCTAATAATTCGCCTAACTCTACCATATAAAAAACCTCCAATTAAAATTACTGGAAAATTCAGAAAAATAAATAATGTAAAATCGTGTCGAGTCAATTGATGACCTAGCATGAGTTGTTAGCAATAAAAAGCTCATGCAATTACTATTATATCATAATATAAAGAAGATGACGGACAATTTATGTTGAAATTATTCGTTGAGGAATAATGTATAAAAATTAATTTTTAAAATTAAAAATACATTTTATTCACTATGGGAAATCGGAACCTTTCAACACTTAAATGAGTGAACGTTCGTTAATAAATGAAATATGTCGTATAAATATTTTTAATGTTCGACTATGATCCCGTAGAGAAATGCCTATATCTTTGTTTTTCAGACAGTAATGTGTATAAAAATAGAAAAAAAGATTCTTAATAGATGAAAAAACATAAAAGACATAAAATCTTTAAATTATTCGAATTATTTTATTTTTTTATATACATTGACGTCGTTAAAATGAATTGATATTGTATATTTACAACAATATAATTTCCATATTGGGATTGGAAATATACTGCTATAAAAAAACGAGTGATTCATTTTCACAAAAGGGGAGTTTGCTTATGACAGTAACAATTGAATTAACACAAGCATTACAAATTGAAGCATTACGTAGCAATGGTTTAACGAATGATGAAATTTTATACAAAGTAAAACGTAATCAACTAGAAGCATTCACAAGTAAAGTAGCAAACATGGAGTTTGAGACATTAGTAGAAGCGTACAACGCCAATGCAACAATGTTTGAGCAAGTATTACGTGTAGGATACGAAGCGAAAACGATGACAACAGAAGCTGCCATCGCATTATTAGGTTATTTATTCTCTGCAAAAGAAGGCGATCATTTTGTAGTGGTGAATGATCGTATCCAAATTACACGTCTTTCAGACAAGCAACGCGCACGATTTAATGCAATCTTACCAGCGAGCTGGAAAGAATCATTGTTACAAGCAAACTAGGGGATATGAATTATTTTCACAAAGAATGATTCATAAACGAGTAACGGACAATGTCTAGCACTCACTAAAAAAGAGCTATTGCGTATGTACGCAGTAGCTCTTTTTTTATGTCGTCACGCAAAAAAATAGCGTAATATTGCCATTGTCAGAACACCGACAATAACGGTTTTTGATAAACTTTTTGTCCAAATCGCAACGAATAATGTCGGAAGAAAGGCCGCAAAATTTAACCAATTAATCGATGTCATAGATACACCTTTTGTATAAAGGGAGTCAAATACGAGTGCGCTTAATATACATACCGGAATATACGTTAAAAAGCGCATCATAAATGCAGGAAGCGTTACAGCTTTTACGAGAATAAACGGGATGACGCGCGGTAGCCATGTAACGACTGCACATCCTAAAATAAGCCAAACCATCGTCCAGGTTGTCATTTTTCGGTTAGCACCCCAATCAATGCAACAAGTACTGTACTAATGAGCACCGCTAAATGCCCAGGTAAAAAATTCATTAACACAAACATGGCAATACCCATATAAAGAATTAGTGATAGATAGTGCATTAATTTATTTTTGGGTGTACTTTCTAAATTAAGAATGAGCAGTGCTACAAACATGGCTGTTAATGCAAAATCTAAACCCCAATTTTCAGGGTTAGGAATCCATTTCCCAACAAAGGCTCCGAAGACAGAGGCAATAATCCATGATAAATAGGCAGTTATATTTAAGCCGTCCATCCAGCGCCCCGATAATGTATGCCCCTGTGCAAGCTTTGTCATCGCTACGCCATAAGTTTCATCAGTCAGTAAGGTACCGAAGCCTATATTTCGTGCCAACGATTCTTTTTTGAAGGACGGGGCAACAGAGAGTGCCATTAAAAAATGTCGCAAATTGACGATAAAGGTCGTCAAAATAATGGCAGACACTGGTGTACCTGCTACAAAAAGACCACAAAAAATAAATTGTGCTGCCCCTGCGTAAATAAGCAGTGATAATAAAAAGATTTCAAAGGTGGATAAATGTGATGCGATGCCGACGACACCAAATGCAAAGCCGATACTAATATAGCCTAGTAAGGTTGGAATGCAATCTTTGATGCCGTCTAGAAATGTTTTTTCAGTATGTATACTTTCTGCCAATGAAGACACCTCCATTTAAATAGTACCGAATATTCAGATTTAATGCTATCTATTATTCAATAGGTCTTTTATCGAAACATAAGTAATAATAATTATTTTACAAAAATAAACTGCGAAACGACCCAATTTATTGATATTATTAGTAAATAAAAGAGAATTCAGGGGGATTACGAATGAAAAAAATGACAAAAACAGCGATGGCTACTTTATTTACAGGAGCGATGGCATTAAGTGCTGTGGCAACACCTGCAAGTGCACTTGAAAAACGTGTGATCGATGAAACAACAGCAAAAACAACCACAACATCAATTAACGGGCAATTAGATACCGATTCAATCGATGTTGTTAAAGTAACTGTACCAACTAATGGGGAGTTAAAAGTACATATCGCAGATGCGAAGAATAAAGGTTTATCCGTTATGTTAACAACAAAATTAAATCCATTTTACTCATATGAGTTTACAACACTTGGGGATATTTTTGATTACTTACGTCCTGTTAAACTAACAGATGTAGAATCTGTATTAGAAGAATTACTTGATTCTTCATCAGCAATCAACTACGGTGTGAACGAAAAATTCTTAACAGAAGGTGACGATTCATACGAAAGCTTAACAGGCGAGTATTTACCATTAGAAGAGCCTTCACCAACATTTAAAACCGGTTTAAAAGCAGGCACATACTATTTAGTTGTAACAGGTGGGTCATTAAAAGAGTATAAAGATTCAACGTACCGTCTAACAACAAAATTTGAAGCAAAAAATAAAATTGAGTTAGAAAGCAATAATGATCGTAAATCAGCAACAGCATTACCATTAAATAAAACATTTACGGGCGTTGCCAATGATTTAGACCCAATGGATTACTTTAAAGTAGACGTTGCAGACTCAGGGAACCTTGTGTTAAAAGCGACATCATCAAATCCGAATGCAGATTTAGGCTACACATTATATGATGCCAACCGTAAAGGCGTTAAAAACTTTGAATATGTTGCGAATCGCCAAGCAACTAAATTAACAAGCTCAACCTATGTTAATAAAGGAACATACTATGTACGCGTAGCAGGTTCTGACGAAGAAGTATTTGGTCATTCAAATTATTCATTGAAAGCAAATGTTGTTACTAAATCTGTAAAACGTTCAAATGTTGTCGTGAAAAATGCTGCAAAATCAACAATTACTTTAAAAGCATTACCAGTTGGTGCAACAGTAAATGTCTATAGTGATGCGAAGAAAACGAAAAAAGTAACAAGCTTCAAAGCGACAAGTGCCACAATGACAAAAGCCATTAAATTAAATAAAAAAGGCGGCAACCTATACGTAGCACTTAAAAAATCAACACTTGCAGAAGGTGCTGCCACAAAAGTACCATACAACAAAGCAAAATAGTTTAGTACACATGCTATCGGGTATAGAAAATTAAGACAAAACTAGAGGAGTTGGTAATGTGAGTTTGCTTGATTTGCTCGGACAGGTGCAGGCAATTACCGGAGGGAAATATGGCTTATCTGATTTATTATCAGAGGATTTTATTCGTGAAAAAACCGATTTTGCTTCGATTGAACAGCTGTTGAAAGAATTGCCAATTGATATTAACAATGTTGCCGATGTCCAACGCTTATCGGAAAGCGACTTAAATGTTTTTGTAAAAGAACATTCATCCTATGACACATGGAAAGGTCTTTTGGCAGAAGCAATGCATTTTCTAGATAACCGACAGTAATAAAAAAAGAGGAGTTGCGTCTTTCGCAATTCCTCTTTTTTTCATAAATGCTAACTCAATTTAACATAGCGATAGCGGTTTTTAATTGAACGCGTGAAATACGTGCCGTGCGAATCGGCAGCCATGAAATCATTATAGACAAGTTCAGGCACACCATAGTATTCGAAAACGCCATCTTTATGGAATTCAACACGTAAAATCATCGGGTTTGCTTCATATCCAATAGCGTTAATTTTAGACGACTCTACAGGAATCATATGTGTTTGCATTTAAAAAACTCCTCTCTTTTTTGAAAGCGTTTACATTTTTGTAAGTAAACTATATCGAAAAAGGAAATGAAAGTCAATACAAACTGTTTTTAAGCATCAATTTCCTGTTTTTTGGCATAAAAAAACAGAAATCAATGAAGTGATTTCTGTTTGTAAAAAGCAATTGATTATTCGAATGTACGGTCCTTTTCAATAACCGCATGAACGGACTCATGGACAGCATGCTCAAATGAATGCGCTTTTAATGTCATAACGCCTTCAATCGTCGTACCACCTGGTGAGCACACTTGATCGACTAGCTCAATCGGATGCGTTTGACTCTCTAACACCATTTTGGCACTACCTAATACAGCGTCTGCGGCAATTTGAAGAGCAATTGGTTTTGCCATGCCTTCTTTTACTGCGGCGCGTGCAATAGCATCCATATAAAGGTAATGGAAGGCCGGTGCTGCACCAGCGATAGCAGAAAAAATCGCAAACTGCTCTTCTGGTAAGGCAATCATCGAACCCGTTGCTTCTAATAATGTAACGGCTTGCAGTTGCTGTGCAGTTGTTACGGCATCTGACACGGCATAGCTTGTTGTCGAGTGGCCAACAGCTGCATTAACATTTGGCATGATACGCATGAAGGCGTCGTGTCCAAATAATGCTTGCAATGCGTTAAGATCTTTCCCAGCTGCCATTGAGACAACTAATTGTTCGTTTCGTAAATGCGGGCGAAGCTGTGCGGCAATCTCATGTAATTGCTGTGGTTTGACACCAAGGAATAGAATGTCTGCCTGTGCGGCTTGCTCGATTGTTGTGGCAGCAGTAATGCCTGTTTCAGCGGCAAGTGCCTCTGTTTTTGTCGTTGTGCGGTTATAGCCAATAATAAAGCTTGCATCATCGTGAGCAGCAGCAATGCCACGAACAATGGCCGAAGCCATATTACCAAGGCCGATAAAACTAATCTTCATGAATAGAAAACTCCTTTCGAATGCCTTCAGTATAACGAAAGCACTGTCAGAAATATAGATAGTTGCCTACGATAATAATTAATGAATCGTGTCTTTTATGTGAAATCGTCAAATACAATAGGTAATTGAATTATTTTTTGTTATGATAGACATATTGCAAGAAGGAAGCACGAATAGGATTAGTCGCATTTTAACGCACTAATTTGAAAAGGAATGAAGTACATGCGAAGTCAGCAAAAAACAAAAAATATGGCAAGTCAACATGCCGCACTCGATGTAGAAAATCCGACGATGATGAAAGTTTTAGCACAAACAATTAAAACCGGCATTATTAAATCGAATTTAATTACGATGATTGCGGGTCTTATGCTTGCGATGTACACATACCATGTCAATCCATTTGATGAAAAGCTCGCCATTTTACTCGCGATTGCAGGAACGGCAGCTGTTATTGGTGGAGCGAGCGCGTTTAATAACTGGTATGACCGTGATATTGATGCAAAAATGCGTCGTACGCAAAAACGTCCAACCGTAACAGGTGAAGTTTCACCTGTTATGACGTTAGTGATTAGCTTTACATTATTACTTGCCGGTTTGGGCATGCTTTATATTGCATCTCCAATGGCGGCACTACTTGGCTTTTTAGGCTGGTTTTTCTACGTCGTACCGTATACAATGTGGACAAAGCGTCATACGGTTTATAACACCGAAGTCGGGAGTTTATCAGGCGCGATGCCTCCGTTAATTGGTTGGGGTGTTGTCAGCAATGATATTTTCCATCCGGCGATTATTAGTTTATTTATTATCGAATTAATTTGGCAAATGCCACACTTTTATGCGATTGCTATTCGAAAAATGGAAGATTACCGTGCCGCTGGTATACCGATGCTACCGGTAGCAAAAGGGATGAAGCGCACATATGTGACCACAAATGTGTATTTAGTTATCTTGATCCTTTGCTGTATTCCACTTGGTTCATTAAGTACAGGACTTATGCTCGTAGCGATTATTTTAAGCGCTGTATGGCTTGTATTAAATATTTATGGTTATCATAAAAAAGATCCGAAAAAATGGGCGAATTTATTATTTGTCTATTCATTGCTGCATATGGTGATTTTATTCTCAACAGTCATTCTTTACGCATTGATTGGCTTATATTTAGATTTTAATTAATATATATAAAAGCAGGTAGCTAATCGGCTACCTGCTTTTTTTATGGTTGTAACGTAAATGTTGTTTGTTTTGTGAGCTGTTGTTCATGTTCGTCAAAAACCGCACTCGTTGTAACAGTAAGCGTATCATCACCCGGCTCGGTAATGTAGCCGATATTGCCTTGCTTTTTTTCTGAAGGGGCAAGCGAGCCGCTTACATTATCTAAATAAATATCTCGTTCAAATGATTGTGTGCCTGAAGCGGCTTTTAACGTTGCAACAGGGGAGAAGTGACGTGTTTCTTTGGCGGTATTTTCAATCGTCACATACGCTTTTACAAAATCGAATGTTTCCTCATGTGTGAGCTGATGGAAATAATCAACCATACTATAGTCTGGCTCTAAATGGATACGCTTCACATCATGAATTGTTAAATGAATATCGCCAACGACAATCGTTTGCGGCTCAAAGTTTGCCTCCTTTAAGGTCATAAAGCCCTTTTCTGCTTGAATCGTATCGTTTTCCTTTAACAGGGTACGGTCATCTGGAATTTGTGCATTACCGTTATAGCCTGTTGCATAATCGGTTCGTGGTAGATGGTCATCTGCCGTCGCCTTCTGTTGACATCCCGCTAACAGGACGACGAGCAAGATACCAATGAAAAAGCGAATCGGCATCCTCTAGCTCCCTTAGTTCATTTTTTTATCGTTGATTTTTGTTTTCTTTTTTGTGTTTTGTTCGAGTAATTCAAATACGAGCTTGGCTTGGTCGGTATTATCGATTTGACCAGCAAATTTTTCTGCCTGTGGCCCATACGCATAAACATTAACATCTTCGCCTGTATGACCACCTGTCGTCCAGCCGGTGTTTGAACGGCTATCTGCAATTTTTTCGATGGCATTATCGATATCGGTTACTTTTTTCGTTGTCGCGGCTTCTTTCACTTGGTCGATTTCAGCTGTCGTTAAATCAAGCTTGATATATTGTTTAAGTGTTTGTTCCACGTCCGCACCACCTGCGATTTGTGCAGCTAGATAATCAGGCGTTTTTGAGAAAGCTTGCAGTGCTTCGGGATTCCAGTTGTAGTCCCCGTTAGCAGCAACTGAGAAGCCACCTGTTGAGTGGTCAGCAGTCGCAATAACAAGTGTGTTTTTATCTTTTTTTGCATAGTCGACAGCTTTTTGGAATGCAGCATCAAAGTCCTTCATTTCACTCATTGCGGCGACAATATCATTATCATGACCTGCCCAGTCGATTTGACTGCCTTCAATCATTAGGAAGAAGCCATCATCGTCTTTTTTCAATTGCTTTAATGCCGCCGTGGTCATATCGCGTAGAGAGGGGGTGGTGCTCTTACGATCGATCATTTTATCAAGACCGCCATCTGCGAAAAGACCGATAAGCTGGTCCTCTTTATTTTTTGCTAAAGCTTTTTTATCTGTTACATAATGGAAGCCGGCTTTTTCAAATTCCTTTGTTAGGTCGCGGTCTTGTCGCACGAAATTTGATTTACCACCACCAAGCAATACATCGATTTTATGCTTTTTACCAACTAATTCATCAAAATAATCATCTGCAATGGCATCCATATTTTTACGGGACTCATCATGTGAGCCAAATGCCGCCGGTGTCGCATGGGTAATCTCTGATGTAGCAACAAGACCCGTTGCTTTTCCTAATTCCTTTGCGCGCTCTAACACCGTTTTTACAGGTTGTTTATCGTTGTCGACGGCGATGGCATTATTATAGGTTTTAATGCCCGCAGACATTGCCGTAGCGGCAGAAGCAGAGTCCGTTACATTTTGTGCGGGATCTTCAGGATAGGTCATTTGCTGACCGACTAAGTATTGATCTAGTTTGGTTTGTTTCACGAATTGCTGCTGTGGTGCGTTTTGCATATAACGATACGCAGAAGTATAGGAATTTCCCATGCCATCACCGATTAAAAAAATAATATTTTTCGGTGAGTCCTTCTTTTTGGATGCTGCCTCGGCGTTTGTAGCACCAAAGGCACTTAACGCAAGCGCAGAGCTTGCTAAAACTGCAGCGAATTTCTTAGACCAAATTTTCATGTAACTTCCTCCTTAAATGGTATAACTTTACTGTAACGAAGAAATGTAAGGAGAGCTTTAACGCAGCGTAAAGAAATGTAAAATTCGTGAACAGGATGCGAGGAAATTTCATTGAAATGAAAGAAAAGGTTGTTCGACCATAGAGAGCTATGGCATGATGGAGAAATGTAGGAAGGGAGAGATAAAAATGGAGAACATTCCAAACTGTCCGAAGTGCAATTCGGCCTATACGTATCATGATGGCTCAGCGTTCATTTGCCCAGAGTGTGGCAATGAATGGACGGCATTTGAGCAACAACAAGCAGAGGAAGCGGCGCTTATTCGCGATAGCGTCGGCAATATTTTAAATCCAGGTGATAGTGTCACAATTATTAAAGATTTAAAAGTGAAAGGTGCCACATCTGACTTGAAAGCTGGTACAAAAGTGAAAAATATCAAATTTTGTGGCGATGTTGACGGGCATGATTTAGAAGCGAAAGTAGAAGGTTTTGGCTCTTTATATATTCGTTCACAATATGTGAAAAAAGTCTAATGACAAAATAGGCTTTAACATACGTGTAAAAACAACCGCTCCTATGAGCATAAAAAAACCGGAATTGCGCTGTGGCGCGGTTCCGGTTTTTCGTTGCGAATGCTAAAAAAGGAAAATAAAATGTTTTGTACTAACCTTTTTTTATAATCAGGTGACTGGGGTAAGTTGTTTTGACGATGTGTCTACAATAAAACGAATGGCGGTTCTTGTAATCGCGTATTGCTGCTTTAAGAGCGTCAGCACTTCTTGTTCAACGGTTTGAATTGGTGCATCAGCTGTAATATATAGCTGACAACTAAACGTCATTTCTTCGCCAACAACCGTCCATAATTGTAAATTTGCAATGTCTGTAACAGCATCTAAACGATACAAACTTCCTTGAATAGCGGCAAGTTGACGTTGTTCGGAGGTGCCTTCTGTCATTAAAATGAGCGAGCGTTTTAAAATGTGATATGCTTGGTTAAATAGGGTAAGTGCAAGCATAAACGCCAATACTTCATCAATAGTAGATACTTGCCATCTAATTAACAGGAAAGATACTAAAATGACAAGCAATGCATTTAAGCCGTCTGCACGCAGTAAATAACGTGTAAATGCTTTTGAACTCGTTTCGTATGATGACAGTAGCAAATAACAACAGAGGTTACTAATTAAAATAAGCACGGCGATTTGTAAAATCGGCTCAATAGCAACTACTATAGGCTCAGGCTCCATAAGGCGTAGCATACTCATAACTAATAAGAAGCAAGCCATAAGCGAAAAAACAAGCCCACAGCATAAAATTAAAAAGCGTTCAATCAACCACATATGGTACATCTGACGAGATTTTGCTTTTTTTGCGATATAGTTCTGGTTTACAATATAGAAAAGGAGCAATGAAATCGTCATCAGCAGATGACTTAATGCGCAAAAAAGCGCTAAACTTTTTGTCTCAAAGTCGATTGTCATAGTAATTACATACGAAATAATTAATAAAAAACAAGCCATTGCTGTTTTTGTCGTCTACCATTTTGATGTGTTGGACAACATTGTAATGATAATAACCCCCTAGCATTACTCTAGTTATACCCGCATTGTCTTTATTTGTAACGCAACGAAAGGAGGGAAACGTATGCCAACAACCGGCTTTTCATTGTACGATTCTTTTCATATAGGTTGGCTAGCATTTGGAATACTTGCGATTTGGTTTGTCGCGCATCAATATCGTTTAGCAACAGACGAGGCGCGAAAGAAAATTCGCATTGCTTTAGTCTGGGCACTTATTTGTGCGGAAATGATCCGCGATAGTTATATTTTCTTTCTTGAGACTTGGTCAATCCGTTCATTGCCACTAGATTTGTGTGGTATGGCATTAGTCGTTATTTTAATTTATGCTTACACGCAAAATAAAACGGTTGGCGAGTTATTATATAGCATCTTTTTACCGGGTGCATTCGCCGCACTCTTATTTCCGAACTGGACGCATCGTGAAATGTTTAGTTTTATGAATAATTATAGCTTTACGTATCATATTTTAATTGTGGCATTTATCATCATGCTAATTGCTTCAAAAGAACTACGCCCACAACCGAAAAACTTATGGAAACCGGCCTTATTTTTACTAATTTTAACGCCGATTATGTATATGTTTAACAAGCATTACGATACCAATTTCTGGTTTTTAAGCACACCATCAGCGGGCTCACCAATCGTGCCGCTTGAACATATTTTTGGGAATCCAGGCTATATTTTTGGCCTTGTTTTATTATTATTTATCGTGTGGCTTGTGCTTTATTTGCCATTTGCATTACGTAAGAAATCATAAAAGAGAATGTCATTTGATAGTGATGTGCAAAAAAAGAAGGAGTCGCGTTTTGGCGCGATTCCTTCTTTTGTTATGCTTATATATGGTTGTTTCAGGTTCATGTAATACTTAAAGAGCAGCTTTGAAAATCGCTTCTGCGTCAGAGGCTGTAACGGTCGCGAAATTTCCGAAATCCCCTTGACGCATCGCACGGTCGACAATGATATTAAGCGTCGAGTCGTCGATTTGATACGTAGCTAAATGTGTCGGAGCACCAATTGACTCCCAGAAGGCTTCAAGTGTTTCGATGCCTTTCATTGCTACTTCTAAATCACTTAATCCCGTCGTATTGACATTGAATACACGCGTTGCGAGCTTACGGAAGCGCTGTACATCCTCGTGAACATAATGGCGCATCCAGCGAGGGAATAAAATCGCTAAGCCGCCACCATGTGGAATATCGTGTACAGCAGAGACGGCATGTTCTAAATTATGCGTTGCCCAGTCGCCGCGATAACCCATATTTAACATGCCATTTAACGCCATTGTACTACCATACATTAAGGTAGCACGTGCATCATAGTTTTCAGGGTTTTTCAGCACATCGGGTGCGGCTTCCATAATCGTTAATAATAATCCCTCACACATACGGTCTTGAAACTCTGTATGGTCGGCCTCGTGGAAATAATGTTCGAGTACATGGCTCATACTATCGACAATGCCATAAATTGTTTGGTCTTTTGGTACAGAAAATGTATAGGCTGGATCTAATATTGCAAATTGTGGGAATGTTTTTGAAGAACCCCAGCCATATTTTTCTTTTGTCTCCCAATTTGTAATAACAGAGCCTGAATTCATTTCTGAGCCCGTTGCCGCCAGTGTTAAGACAACACCAAATGGTAGTGCATCACGCACTTTTGCTTTACGTGTCACAATATCCCAAGCCGTTGCATCGGTTTTCGCGCCTGCGGCAATTAATTTAACGCAATCAATTACAGAGCCACCACCAACGGCTAAAATAAAATCAATGCTCGTATCACGACAAATGCGGATACCTTTTTCAGCTGTATCGACACGTGGATTTGGCTCAACGCCACCTAACTCGACAATATTAGCACCTGCGTCTGATAACACTTTATAGACATCATCATAGACACCATTTTTAAAAATACTACCGCTTCCATAAACGAGTAAAACGTTTTTACCGTAATGTGTTAGCTCCTGCTCTAATTTTAAGATTTGTCCCTTCCCAAAATGAAGGCGCGTTGGATTATAATACGTGAAGTTTTCCATAAAATCCCTCCCTCTCTTCATAGTAAGAAATTGCACGCATTTGTACAACTAATTCGCACGCTTTATAATAAATAAAAAGGGGGAATCGACATGATTCGGCGAGCTACATATGAAGATATACCGATGATTCAAAAAATCGCCGTTGAAAGTTGGCGTCAAACGTATCAACAAATTATTCCACCGAAGCTACAGCAGCAATTTTTAGCATTTGATTATAATTATCGTCAATTGCGCCACCGCATTGATACGACGCTATTTTTCGTTGCGTTGCAGCAAGATGTCATTGTTGGCTTTGCTAATTTTTCAATAGGTACACGAAATGAGCTGGAGACAATTTATTTAAGCCCAACCGTTTTTAGTGAGGGGATTGGGCATCATTTATTGGTAACAGGAGAATCCTTCTATCCAGCAGGCACTGAGCTATACGTACGTGTCAATGCATTGAATGAGCGAGCGATTGCTTTTTATACAGCGCATCAGTTTACGTTCGTAGAGCAGCGCTTGGAGCAAATTGAAACGATTCAGTTTAGAACGAATACGATGCACAAAATCCTGCTATAACGTGATACAATCAACAAAGAAGAAGGGACGAACCACATGATGAAAAAAATGGCCATTCAGCTCGTATTTATTATCGTGATTATTGCGTATTTGATATATCATAATTTCAATTTACAAAATATAAACGGTGTTATTATTACAATTATGATAGGGCTTTGGGTACTAGCTACTGTGATGATGGTGACATTAGATCGTTCAAAACGAAGTTGATTGTTACTGTAAAAAAGAGGCTTTGACATACGTGTAAAAATAACCGCTCCTAGGAGCATAAGAAAAACCGGAATCGCGCTGTAGCGCGGTTCCGGTTTTTTGTTGCGAACGCTAGAAAAGGAACATGACGTTGTCGCAATCTCTTTTTATAGTTGAGTTATACTTCCGCAATTAATTTGCCTGGATTTAAAATGTTTTTAGGATCTAATGTGTGCTTAATGGCACGCATAACATTTAGCGATTCGCCGTGCTCGCGTGATTGATAAATCATTTTACCAACACCAACGCCGTGCTCACCTGTACAAGTACCACCATTTTCAAGACCAAACTCGACAAGACGTGCATTATAGGCTTTCGCACGTGCTACATCCTCTGGGTTATTTAAATCCATCATCACAAGCGAGTGGAAGTTGCCGTCACCGACATGTCCAAGAACGCCACCAATCATGCCCGTTTCATCAATTAATTGACGTGCAAATTCAATCGCATCCGCTAACACACCAATTGGCACCACGACATCGGTTGTCATCATTTTTTTGCCAGGATAGCCATGAATATAAGCATAAGCCAAATTATGACGCGCTTCCCATAGCTCATGACGCGCTTTATTATCTGTTTCAAAAAAGATTTCCAAACAACCATTATCATTCATGATTTCTGTTGTAAATTCGACGTCTTGCTTCAAACCTGCCTCATTACCATGGAATTCTAAAAATAATGTTGGTTTTACTAAGTAAGACGTTCCGCTATAGGCATTGGCTTGCTCCATTGATTGCTCATCAACTAATTCAATACGTGCAATCGGCACACCTGCTTGCAAGACCATTGTAGCCGCTTCAATTGCTTGACGAACCGTAGGGAATACAGCACGTGCCGCCATTTCAAATTCAGGAATACCATATACTTTTAATGTCAGTTCCGTAAAGCAACCAAGTGTGCCTTCTGAGCCTACGAATAAGCCATTTAAGTGATAACCAGATGATGATTTCGCGGCAAGATTCCCCGTATGCATAACACGTCCATCTGCAAGCACGACTTCTAAGTCCCGTACTTGGTCACGCATGACACCATAGCGAACTGCTGTTGTACCACTGGCATTCGTTGCGGCCATCCCACCAAGCGTAGCGTCAGCTCCTGGATCTACTGAGAAGAATAGGCCATGTTTTTTCAGTTCTTTATTTAATTGCATACGTGTGACACCAGGTTGTACACGCACTAATAAATCTTCAGGGCGCACTTCTAAGATTTGATTCATTTGGCTAAAATCAATTGTTAGCGTATGTGTTACTGGGATAATATGGCCCTCTAAACTAGAGCCTACACCAAAGGGGATAACCGCAATTTCATATGTATTTGCGACTTGCATAATTTTTGATACTTCCTCAGTCGTACGAGGGAAGACGACGATGTCAGGTAGAGCCATTTCATGATAGGATTCATCACGACCATGATTCTCACGGACTGTCTGATTTGTCGAAAGCTGTTCCTTCCCTAAAAAGGTCTGTAATTCTTCGAGGATTTTTTCTAGTTGAGCGTGCATCTATATCACCATTCCTTTTGAAAATTCGTTATTTTCTGATAATTATATCGTGAAATGGAAGATTTGAACAGTAAAAAACCATCATTCCTAAAAAGAATGATGGTTGACTGAACTATGGATAATTTACGATGCTTGTGGGCCTGGATTAACGACAGCGCTATGCGTTGACTGAATCAAAAGTAATAATTCTTTTAAAGCTGCTTCGATGTCTTCGAAATAGACAGATGCGTCAAGGAAAGCAGGGATTTCAACATTTGTGTCATACGGGTCAACAGCAATATTTTTAACATTCATAGCCATTCCTCCTAGTGCCTTTTCTCTATTATACCTAAAAAGACAGAAAATTTCAAACAAATTTTATTGTAAAATTTGTAAAACTTTGGTAAAAATAAAAGACTTAAAAAATTAAATTTTCTGAAATTAATTTGCTTTTTCATCGAAAGCATGATAAAGTAGTGTACATTTATAGCGAAATAGAAATTTAAGAGGTGACGCATGTGCAACAAGTGCTGGAACAACATAAACCATTTTTACGACAAGTATATGAACAACTACATGCTATTCCAGAAGTTGGCTGGCAAGAATATAAAACGACTGCGTATTTGGCAAAAATCTTACGTGATCAAAATTTCCATGTCACAACTTTTGAAGGTTCGACTGGCTTATATGTTGAAATCGGTGAAGGTGCGCCAGTTATCGGACTTCGCACAGACATCGACGCTCTATGGCAACAAGTAGATGGCGAGTTTCGTGGCAATCATTCATGTGGTCATGATGCACATATGACGATGGCAGTAGGAGTACTTTTACTATTAAAAGAGTTACACAACCCTGCATCAGGAAAAATTCGCGTCTTGTTTCAACCTGCTGAGGAAAAGGGGAACGGCGCATTATCTTTTGTAGAACGTGGTTTAGTTGATGGTATGCAGTTTTTATTTGGTATGCATATTCGTCCTGTACAAGAAATGCAAGATAATAGCTATAGCCCGGCACTTTATCACGGAGCAGCACGTTTAATTGAAGGCACCATTGTTGGCCAAGAATGCCACGGTGCACGCCCGCATTTAGGGAAAAATGCCATTGAAATTGGCTCAAGTCTTGTAACGGCTTTATCTCATATTCATATTGACCCGATGATTCCATCGTCTGTTAAATTAACAAGCTTCCAAGCAGGAGATATGCAAAATGCGAATACAATCCCTGGCATTGCGCGTTTTACGATTGACGCACGCTCCCAAACAAATGAAGGCATGGAACAGCTAATGGCCCAGCTACAGTTAGCAATTATGGGTGTTGAACAATCCCATCGCGCTAAAATTGAATTTGAGACGAAAGCAACGATTGTCGCAGCGGAGGTAGACGATACGGCTAAACAATTAATGAAGCAAGCCATTATTGATACATGTGGCTTAGATCATTTAGCGGCAGACGTCGTAACGCCAGGTGGAGAGGATTTTCATTATTATACATTGAAGCGTCCATACATTAAGGCGACGATGCTAGGTGTAGGTTGTGGCGTCACACCGGGCCTACATGATCCACATATGACGTACAATCGCGACCGTTTATTTACAGGTATTGAAATTATGACAAAAACCATTTTACATGCGGTAGCCTTTAGTCAGCGTAGCGTGATACAACGCGGTGCAACCTCTTAATAAAAAAAGAGGCTGGGACAAAACACGTCATTTTCCTTTTTTAGCGTTCGCAACGAAAAGCCGGAACCGCGCTACAGCGCGGTTCCGGCTTTTCTTATGCTCATATGAACGGTTGTTTTTATACGTATGTCCCAGCCTCTTTTTTACGATATTACTTGCTGCTCAAATTCGTGAATTAATTGCTCAATATCATCAATTCGCGCAAGCTCACGAATCCAGTGTGCGGGGATATGATGTAGACCGTAAAGCATACCAGCGAGTGAACCCGTTAGTGCGCCAACGGTATCTGTATCACTACCTAACTCAATTGCTGTGAAAATCGCCTGCTCATAGCTAGAAGACTGTGCCATGCTCCAGCAAACTGCTTCGAGTGTATCGATGACATAGCCGGAGCTTTTTATTGTTACTCTAGGTGCAGTTAGAATTGTTGTGTCCATTAGTCTTGCAAAATGCGGTCGCTCACCTTGGAATGTCATAAAATGTGGCTGTGTGTAGCGTTGTGCCAACTGAAAGCTATCAGCAAATGAATGACCATCTTTTAATGCTAAAACGATATGACCGAAGAATGTGCAACTTAAAATGCTCCGAATATGCAAATGAGTCAGTGCATAGCGGCGACTTAATTGGAATACGTCATCATGCGAGTTTGCTGCCAACATAACGGGTAAAATACGCATAAGGGCTCCATTGCCGTTTTGATGCTCATCACAAGGCAATTCCGTATCAAAGCCATATTGTAGCCACCGATCAATTGCATGTTTTGTTGTATTGCCGACATCAAAGCTTGCTTTTCGGTTATATGTCCAGTATCCATTATAAAGCCAATCACAAAACTTCTGCTTTAAGTCATCGATGTCACTATGCTCAATTTGATGGCGCATTGTACAAAATAGCATCGATGAATCATCTGAAAAACTACCTGCTGGTACGTCCCACGAGCCAAAGCCTTCATAATCTGTCACCGTAAAGGTATCGCGCGCACGAAATTCAAATGGTACACCCATAGCATCGGCAATTGCATGTCCAAGTATTGCTTGTCGAATCATCAAAAATCCCTCCTTTCTTTAAGCATACAAAAAAGCGCTGGCAAATGCCAACGCTTAAAAAAATGCTAGTTTGCTGCTTCGACTTCTTTTACAGCTGCATATAATAAATCGAATAATTCTTCGATGCCATCTTCTTCAATACAAGAGAAAGCAACGCGTAAATCCGTGTCACCAAGTGCAATCGCACCAACACCAAATTGTTCTAATGCTACTTTACGTAATGCATCTGAAGAGACAGTTTTAAGTTTTAAGCACATGAAGTAACCTGAGTTGAATGGGTAGTAGCTCCATGCATCATCATATTTACCACTATCAAGGACGGCTTTTGTTTTTAAAGCACGGCCTTTCATAATATCGAATTTTTGTTGTTTTTGTGCGTCGAATTCATTGCTTTCAAGCGCTTTTAAGACGAATGTTTGAGAAGGGTGTGGACCTGAAGAAATCGTTGCACGAATAATACCACGCGCTTTTTCTTCTAGTGCATGAATTACATCCTGTGATTGTGCAGCAAATGTAATGAACCCTACACGGAAGCCCCAAACGTATTCTTCTTTTGTAGCACCGTCGACTTTGATAGCTAATACATTTTCATGTACATCAGCTAATTTACCGAATAATGATTCTGTAATTGAATCCTCAAAAAATAATGAGAAGTAAGCATCATCCGTTACCGCCACAACTTTTACGCCTGTTTCTGCCGCTTCTTTAATCGCTTGTACGATTGATTCACCTTCAGCAGCAGTAGGTGTGTAACCAGTTGGGTTGTTCGGGAAGTTTAATAGAACGATGGCTTTACCAGTCGCATCTTTTTGTGCAATGATTGTTTCTTTTAATGCCTCGGCATTGAAAAGACCTTGTTCATTATAAAGTGGGTATGTAACGACGTTTGCGCCGCGGCGAATGCCGAATACCATATCGTAGTTTTCCCAGTTTTTATCGGGAATGATGAGGGCATCATTTGTATCAGCAAATAAATCTGCGACAATTGATAAACCATGTGTTAACGCATTTGTTACGATTGGTGTACCGAAAGTTTTGCCTTCTAATGAAGGATTTTCTTTCAGCATTTTTTTACGCCATGCTTGGCGAAGCTCTGCTTTTCCTTCTGGAGGAGCATATGGGTATAAATCTTTTGGCTCGTATGCAGAAAGTGTATCTTGAATGACTTTAAGGTGCATCGGTTTGCCATTTTCAAGTGCAGTACCAATTGTTGCATTGTACTTTTTAGCTGATTTTGCTTCAGCAGATTGCGATAAAATACCTTCTGTTGGGTAGTACATTTCTTTACCAAGGTTTGAAAGCATGTCCAAAACAGTTGGTGCTTGTTGTTGTAATGTGTCGTTTAATTGAGCTGCTAATTTATGCATAAACGTCGCCTCTTTTTCATAATAGTATGCAGGTTTGTAATGGGACGCATAAAAATAGAATTATAGAAATTATCGAATAATTTTATAAGCAGGTCTACTTTCATTCGTGTTTTGCGTGAGCCTCGCCATTACTCTCCTCCATAATAAGGTCTAAATGCCGTAAAATCAATGATTTATCGTGAATATAGAAAATTTTTCTATTCCCGTTAGCCATTCATTAATGATATAATTTTGAAAATTTTGAATTACGGAATTTGTATTTTTCATAGAAGTGGCATGAAAATCATGCTAGAGAAAAACAATCATCCCGTATAAGGAGGGATTTATATGCAATTTGAAGAAGCGTTTCATCTAAGTGTGGAAAAGATTTTACAAGGAAATCGTGAGCAGGCGCACTCTTTTGAACAATGTGCACAAGCATTGTATGATTCCCAAAAGCATGCCGACTTTTTTTCAGTAGATGGTTATAAAAAATACATCGTGCATAAAACGGCGAACTATACACTTGAATTTTATAAATGGCAGGGCATCGCTCGGGGGATTGTGGCAGCATTTGATACGGTGGAATTAACCGTAGATGATCCGATTTTTTCAACATATTATATTAATAATCAACAATTAGACATCGTTGCATTGCGACGTAATCGCATCGACTATTATTATGAAGATATTTCACAGGCGCACTACAAGGCATTAACAGCCGCTATTTTTAAAAATTATAATAAGACCTTTGCTTATGGCACGAGCCTTGCTGGTTATTGTGCGCTGTATTTAGGTGCCGTTATTCCATCTGTACAAATTTTGGCATTTTCACCTCGAAATTTAGGAAAGCAAGCGTATAAACAATTTCCGATTGTTAGCGCACCCGTTACCTTATTACTCGATATAAAAAATGTGACAGATGGGCGATTTTATGAAGAAAATTTAAAGAATACACTACTTCAATGCACAGTTTTAGCGCTACCATATGCAGGGCACCGGGTCCCACTTTATTTAAAGGAGGTAGGACAGCTTCGTCATGTGTTTGAACAATTTTTTGCAGAACAGCCCATTACTTTAGAATTTCCTCGTAGTCGGCGTCATGAATCTGCTGAATATATGATGAATTTAGCGAGGCGCCTGCGTAGGCATCAGCATTATAAATGGGCGCTAGAAGCAAGTGAGCACGCGCTACGCTTAGCTCCTAGCCTTGACCGAGCGCTTTATGAGCAGGCATTAATTTTACATGAAATAGGCGATGTAGCAGCCGCCATTACTTGCTTAGAAGAAGCCATCGAAAAGGGAACTACATTACTAGAAATCCCCAAAACCTTGGCGTTATTTCGTGCCGAATAGATGCAGTGAAACAGTGTGTACGATGGTATTGGTAAGCGGCGCTGTTTTTAGTTTTCGATTAGTAAATCGATGCATGAAATACATTGACAGAAGCGTTAAGCCAAAATATACTATATATGAACATATAATCATATAAGCATAAGAGGTGATGGTATGGATGTACAACCAACGATAGATTTCACGCAGGAATTAGATGAAGAAACGTTATTTATCGTGTCGCAAACATTTAAAGCGATTAGTGACCCGACGCGTATTCGTATTTTATATTTGTTGTTTGAGCGAGAATATGCAGTGAATGAAATTAGTGACGAGTTAGCATTAAAACAATCGACTGTGTCACATCAATTACGATTTTTAAAAAATATGCGTCTTGTAAAATCTCGTCGAGAGGGAACAAGCATTTATTATTCACAAGCTGACAAGCATGTCATGCAAATATTAAAACAAATGATTGAGCACGCCGCTCACTGCTAGGAGGAGTTTTATGGGACACTCACATGAGCATGGTCACGGTGGCCATGGACACGACCATACACATGGCGCAAACAAAAAAACATTATTAATTGCCTTTATTATTATTACGGCCTACATGGTCGTAGAAGTAATCGGTGGCTTTATGACCAATAGCTTGGCATTATTATCTGATGCAGGGCATATGCTAAGCGATTCGATTGCACTTGGTGTCGGGGTTGCCGCTTTTGCGATGGCCGAAAAAGTAGCGAATACGACGAAAACATTTGGCTACAAACGATTTGAAATTTTAGCAGCTGTTTTTAACGGTGTTACGCTAATTGCAATCGCCATTTTTATTTTCTTCGAGGCAATTCAGCGCTTTATGCAACCAGCAGAAATTGCGACAACTGGGATGCTGATTGTGGCTATTATTGGCTTGCTTGTGAATATTTTAGTAGCATTCATTTTACTACGTGGTGGCGATACACATGATAATTTGAATATGCGTGCAGCATTGGCGCATGTCATCAGCGATATGCTAGGCTCATTTGGTGCTATCATTGCCGCACTGCTTATTATGGCATTTGGCTGGAGTTGGGCGGATCCGTTAGCGAGTATTATTGTTGCGGTACTTGTTTTACGAAGCGGTCTTGCCGTAACAAAAGATTCGGTTCATGTTTTAATGGAAGGAACACCAACAAATGTAGTGTTTGATGACATCGTTAAAACGATTGAGGAGACATCTGCTGTAAAACGTCTGCATGATTTGCATATTTGGACGATTACAAGCGGTACGAATGCACTGAGCTGTCATATCGTTGTAGATGATAATTTAACGATTCGTGAAACACAAAAAGTATTAGACGATTTAGAGCATAAATTACAGCATAAAAATATTACACATATAACGGTGCAGTTTGAATCAAGTGAATCAACGCATCATAATGAATTGATTTGTGATTTAAACGAAGAACATCATCACGATCATGACCACGCACATTAAATAAGCCAGAGCTAGAAAAATATGTCCATCTTAAAAGAAGGAGCTGTGTTGCCGCACAATTCCTTCTTTTTTCTGGAATTGTCGATAGTTGTTCATATACAATTCATATTTCTTCGGTATACTATAGTCACAATGAAAGGGTGGAGAAGACGTGAAGAAAACACTCATCGCATCACTACTTGTCGGCACAGCATTATTAGCAGCATGCGGCAATGAAGATGGAGCAACAGATCATACAACAGGCGCCTCAGAGCATCAACATTCGATGGCGAATACGCATCAAAATGGCTCGATGGACCATGAGCAGCTCGTATTAAAGGACAATAAAGGAACAAATACATTAATATTTCCAGCAATATTGAAACCCGATAGTGAGAAGGGAAAGAATGTCGAATATTCGTTAACAGCACAAGCCGGTACAACGGAACTATTCAACGGCTATGAAACAAAAACATACGGCTATAACGGTAATCTACTTGGTCCGACATTACGCTTAAAAGAAGGCCAGCATGTGACGATTCACTTAAAAAATGATTTACCTGAAGCAACAACATTCCACTGGCATGGGTTAGAAGTTTCAGGTAAGGCAGATGGAGGACCACATGCTTTAATTGAACCAGGTGAGGAAAAAACAATTCAATTTACAGTGACACAACAGGCGGCCACACTTTGGTATCACCCGCATCCAATGGGCAATACAGCACAGCAAGTGTATAAAGGATTAGCTGGGCTGTTATATATTGAAGATGACAATGTAGAAGCGCTTAATTTACCAAATGATTACGGTAAAAATGATTTCCCAATCATTTTACAAGATCGTGCATTTGTTGAAGGAAAGCAGCTCGATTATAGCAAAGTAGCGAATAGTGACGGCACTTATGGGGATACGATGATGATCAATGGTGTCATTAATCCGGTGCTGAAAACGGATAAGAAATTAGTGCGCCTACGTATATTAAATGGCTCCAATGCGCGCAATTACAACGTCCATTTTGATAATGATATGGCCTTTACGCAAATTGCGACAGATGGTGGCTTTTTAAATAAACCACAAAAAATGAAGGAATTATTATTAGGTGCGGGCGAACGTGCAGAGATTTTAGTCGATTTATCAAAAGTAAAAGAAAAGCATGTGTCGTTAGTGAATGACCAAAATGTTGTGTTATTACCGATTGATGTAAGCGATACTAAATCGGCAGTGAACGCATCGACAAAGCTAAATACGATTAAAGTAGACAAAGCGCTTCTAGAGCAACAACCAACAAAAGTTGTCAAAATGGAAGGCATGCGTGAGAACGTGACGATTAATGGCAAAAAATTTGATGAAAAGCGTGTTGATTTCACACAGAAAAAAGGTGAAACAGAAGTCTGGGAAATTGACAATGCTATTACCGATGAAGGCGGTATGATTCATCCTTTCCATATTCATGGTACACAGTTTTTAGTACTAAGTGTGAATGGTGAAAAGCCAGAGCCAAGCTTACAAGGCTATAAAGATACAATCACGTTACAGCCTGGTCAAAAAGCGCGTATTGCGGTTAAATTCCCATACGAAGGGATGTATATGTTCCACTGTCATATTTTAGAGCATGAGGACAATGGTATGATGGGCCAAATTGAAGTGAAGTAGTACAAAAAAAGACGCGTTTTTATGCGTCTTTTTGCATTTATATATAAAAAAATTGAAAAAACAAAAAATTTACACTGTTCTTGAATTGGCGTATGATATAAACTGTCTTATTTTTAATTAATGGAGGAATGACATGCAGCGAGCAAATAAATGGGCGCTATTGCCCTTCGTTGCGTTTATCGTGTTATTTATTGGCACAGGGGCGATTAGTGGTGACTTTACGGCAATGCCGTTAAATGTTGCGGTATTAATTGCCTGTATAATTGCCTTTTTGATGAATCGACAAGAAAAACTAGCAACGAAAGTAGAAATTTTTACGAAAGGTGCCGGCAATTCAAATGTGATGTTGATGGTCGTCATCTTCGTGTTAGCAGGAGCCTTTTCAAGTGTTGCGAAAGGGATGGGAGCCGTTGATTCAACGGTAAACTTAGGTTTAGACTTTGTACCACCAAGTTTATTATTAGTAGGTCTGTTTATTATAGGATGCTTTATTTCCGTATCAATGGGAACATCGATGGGGACAGTAGTCGCGCTTGCGCCAATAGGTGTTGGGATTGCAGAAAGCACAGATATTCCGATGGCACTCGCTATGGCGACGGTTGTTGGTGGTGCAATGTTCGGGGATAATTTATCGATTATTTCAGATACAACGATTGCTGCCGTACGTACGCAAGGTACGAATATGCGTGATAAATTTAAAGTGAACTTCTTTATCGTGTTACCAGCTGCGATTTTAACTTGTGTTATTTTATATTGGTTAACAGCAGGCAGTAGTGCAGATGCTATAGAAGTAGCAAAGTATTCATTTGTAGAAGTGTTACCGTATTTAATTGTTTTAATTGTAGCGTTAGCAGGCTTAAATGTTATGCTTGTTTTAGTCATCGGTATCGTATTGTCTGGTATTATCGGTTTTATGAATGGCTCGTATACATTTTTAACATTTATCAAGGCTGTAAGTGACGGTGTGATTGGGATGGAAGACATTGCGCTTATTGCGATTTTAATTAGTGGTCTCGTAGCACTGATTGAACATCATGGTGGTCTAGCATATTTACTAGAAGTCGTGTCAAAACGTGTCAAAAAGAAAAAAGGTGCTGAATTGGGGATTGCTTCATTAGTATCAGTTGTTGATATTGCGACGGTAAATAATACCATTGCGATTTTAATGGCTGGTCCATTAGCAAAAACAATTGCTGATAAATATGAGGTGGATCCACGTAAATCAGCGAGTTTACTCGATATTTTCGCCAGTTTTTGGCAAGGGTTATTACCGTATTCACCGCAATTACTAGCTGCTGCTAGTATTGCCGGTGTTTCGACAGTTGGTATGTGGCAAGTGTATTCAATTTATCCACTATTGATGGGTGTGATGGCGCTTATTGCAATTTTAGTCGGCTATCCCGCATTAAAGAAGAAAAAGAAAACCTCTCATAAATAAAAAAAGAAGGAATTGGGCTACTGACAGCTCGATTCCTTCTTTTTTTGGGGTATAGAAGGCAATAAAGGAGTGGTAAAGATGACTGGAATTTATGATTATATGACAATGCATATGAAAGAGATTCAACAAGACATTTTAACGCTCGTTCAAAAAGAATCCCCATCGATAGATCGTGATGCTGCCAATCAATGCAAAGAGTCAATCCAACAATTGCTAATGCGTGAATTCAAACAACGTGCAGAAGAAATTCCGCAACAAGAGCATGGTAGCCATCTGCGTTTTGATTATGGAGATGGCGCAGAACAATTATTACTAGTTGGACATTATGATACGGTGTGGAAAAAAGGAGTTTTTCCAATAAAACAAGACGGCGATAAATTGTATGGACCTGGTATTTTAGATATGAAATCGAGTATTGTGATGGCGGTTTGGGCATTGAAAGCTTGTAGAGAATTAGAGATAGGTATCCCTTATAAAATCGTCTGTATTTTTAATAGTGATGAAGAAGTTGGTAGTAAAACATCGCGTGAATTAATTAAGGAAGAGGCGAAAAAAAGTAAAGTAGCACTCGTGCTAGAGCCACCAGAGGCAAGTGGTGCGCTAAAGACAAGTCGAAAAGGCATTTTATCGTATGATATTGAGATCACTGGAAAGGCGGCGCATGCAGGGAATGCATTTACCCTAGGCGTTAGTGCTATTATCGAAGCGGCGAAGCAAATTGAACATTTAAGTCATTTGACGGATTTAGAACTTGGCACAACCGTTAATATTGGGACTATTCAAGGTGGTAGTGCCAAAAATGTCGTTCCTGAGCGTGTTCACTTAGGTGTTGATGTGCGCGTGCTCACGAAGCATCAACAAAGTCATATCGAGCGCTTTTTTAAACAGTTAAAACCAACGCGTAAAGACATTACATTAACCGTTACAGGCGGTGTCGATCGTCCACCAATGCCACGTTTGGATAGCACCGAGCATATTTTTGATGAAACATATGCTATTGCTGGAGAACTTGATTATATTGTAAAACAAATTGCGGCAGGTGGAGGCAGTGATGCGAATTTTACGAGTGAGTTTACGCCAACATTGGACGGTTTAGGGGTTATTGGTGAAGGTATGCATGCGAGTAATGAACATATTGTGTTATCAGAAATTCCAAAGCGCTTTGCGTTATTGGCCAAATTAATAACGGAATTAAAATAATGCTGTTACTTTTTGTAGAAATTGTGTGGATTGTCGCACAATTGAAGAAACGTGTCATTTTCCACTGTAATGCGACTGTTAGAGTTGAAATAGAAAAGCTATAATAGAGAAGAACTGAACGATAGATAAGGAGAGATTTAGATAATGAAAGGTTTAAAATGGGCATTTGCAACATTTGCAACAACAGGGCTATTACTAGCTGGTTGCGGTGAAGATGTCACACAACCACCCAAAAGTGAGTTGATGACAACGAATAATAAAGATAAAGGTGTTTTAGGCGATTATTGCTGGGAAGTAGAAGGAAAAGAAAACTGCGAAAAAGGCGAGGACATCGTTGAAACATTAGAAAAAGCAGAAGCTATTCCAGCAACAATGGGGACAGCGTTAACATTCGCAATTGATAGTAAAGATCGTCCGACTTCAGGTGAACTAGAATGGGTTACAGAAGAAGGAAAAAAAGGGAAAGAAAAATTAAAAGGTTCTTTATTATTCGCACCGCAAGATAAAGGTATTTATTATTACACGTATACAGCGAAATGGGACGGCTCTGGTAAAAAAGGATATAAAGGTGAAGCGGAATATTATTATAAATTACGCGTTCAATAATTTGCAAAAAAGGAAAAACTTGAAAAAGTTTTTCTTTTTTCTTTTTGCTTCAACTACTCGATTTTACATAAAACCGCTTAATTATAAGTAAACTTGTAGGAAATGTATAAAATCACGTTGCAATATTCAAATGATTTACTATAATAAATCATATAAAATTGCTGGGTTTTGAAGGAGTTTAGATGAATGACATTTATGATTTTAACAGGTCTATTTGTAGGTGCCCTATTAGGCTTCGTGTTGCAACGTGGTCGCTGGTGCCTAACGGGTGGTTTCCGTGATATGTATATCGCAAAAGATAATCGTATGTTTTATGCGTTATTACTGGCAATTACTGTACAAAGCGTTATGGTTTACGCGTTAATTGCTGCTGGAAAAGTTCAATTTACAGCAGGCACATTTTCATTAGTTGCGATTATAAGTGGTGCTTTTGTATTTGGTATCGGTATTATTTTAGCGGGTGGCTGTGCGACCGGTACTTGGTATCGTGCGGGTGAAGGCCTTATTGGTAGTTGGGCTGCACTTGGGTTTTATATGCTGACAGCAGCGATGATGAAAACAGGTGTACTTGCAGGGATTACAACATCTGTATCTTCTGTAGGTGTCGTTAATAATTCGATGGCTGAGACACTTCATGTGAACACATGGATACTGATTGCTGTGCTTGTGCTTGTTGTGTCAGTAGTGCTAATAAACTATGCACGTCGCCCAAAAGTGAAAATTCCACAATTAAAGCCAAAAAAATCAGGACTTGCGCATATTTTATTTGAAAAGCGCTGGAGTCCCTTTGTAACAGCTGTACTTGTCGGTCTAATTGCCGCAATTGCATGGCCTGTATCAGAAGCCACAGGTCGTATGTTTGGCCTTGGTGTTACGGTACCGACGGCTAATATTTTACAATTTGCAGTAACAGGAGATAATCAATTTTTAAACTGGGGTATGTTTTTAGTATTAGGTTTGTTTATCGGTTCATTTATTGCGGCGAAAGCAAGTGGTGAATTCCGCTGGCGTGTACCAAATGCTAAAACGATGGTGACAAGTTCAGCAGGTGGCGTTTTAATGGGTATTGGTGCAAGTCTTGCAGGTGGATGTTCAATCGGTAACGGTTTAGTAATGACAGCAATGATGACTTGGCAAGGCTGGATTGCGCTAGTATTTATGATTTTAGGCGTTTGGGTAGCGTCATACTTTGTGTTTGTACGCCCAACAAAACAACGCGCCGCTTAATTTAAGGAGGAAATAATAATGAAAAAAGTATTAGAAACAGCAGGGAAAGTTTGTCCATTCCCGTTAATCGAAGCAAAAGATGCGATGAAAGACTTACAATCAGGGGACGATTTAGTTATCAATTTTGACTGTACACAAGCGACAGAATCAATTCCACGCTGGGCTGCAGAAGAAGGTCATACCGTATCAAACTATGAAGCATTAAGCGATGCTGCATGGACAATTACTGTGACAAAAAAATAATTTTTAAAAAAGGAAGTGCGATGAATCGTGCTTCCTTTTTTTGTCTAACGATATTTTATTTTCAAAAAAATAATATTATAACAATTAATGATATAAAATAGAGTGTAAAGTAATTGATTTTTGGAAGTTGGTGTCGTAGAATGAAAAACTTATATATGAATGTGTTTGCAAGTTTAATTATTTTTGCGGCCATTTTAATTGCAGTATTTAGTTGGTTAAATTATATGATGTTACGAGAAATGCAAGGAAATCAACAGCAAGAGCTTTGGAATTTAGTTGAGAACAATGTCATGACAGGTATGCAAACGGTTGATAAAGCCTATTTATATTTTGATGAATCATATACAGAGAAGATGGAGAAAGAATTAAAATCACTGCGCAATTACTATAAAAAGAATCCCGAAGTTGAAACGTGGGACATTGCAGCGATTAAAGAACGTACAGAAATGGAGTTTTACATAATTGATACAACCAATACAATTATTAAAACAACCTATCAACCGGCACAAGGTTTAGATTTTAATGAGTGTTGTGAAAAATTTGCCAAGTTATTAAATGAGCGACGTGCACAAGAGACATTTGTATCGGATGGCTTGGATAATTCAGCAGCGACGAAAGATTTATGGAAATATGGTTATATTGCTACGGCAGATCATCAATATATATTAGAATTAGGCGTGCCATTAAGTGATACACAACTATTTAAATCCTTTAACTTTTTTGATTCATCTGCATCGTTAAAAGAAAAATATAATGATTTAAAAGATATTCGTATTATTAGTAGTGAAGGATTTTTTTTGGAGTCATCCGATGATAAAGAATCTATTCATGATATGCCAAAAACATGGCAATCAACATACAACAAAGCTGTAGAAAGTGGTAAAGCACAACGCTATGAGAGTGAACTTAAAAATGGTAAAAAAATGATTTATCGTTTTAAACCATATACAGCAGAAAATCGACGTGGAAATTCAACAGATCGAGTGATATACACTGCTTATACGAATGATACGGAAATGGCCATGTTAAAAGAAAGTCGTAGACAGCTAGAAGTAATGCTTGCTGTAGCTTTTGTCACATCAATTATGGCGTTATTAATTATCTTTAAAATTTTCACACGCCCACTACGATTAGCAACATATGATGTTTTAACAAATGTTTATAATCGTGCATTTTATTTACAACAAATGCATAAAATGATGCAACACAAACAAAAATATCCAATTGGTTTATTATTAATGGATTTAGATAACTTTAAACAAGTAAATGATCAGTTTGGACATCCAGTAGGAGATGAAGTATTAAAGCAATTTGCACAGATTTTGCATCAAAATATAGAAAAAGGACACTATGTAGTTCGTTTTGGTGGAGATGAATTCGGTATTATTTTAGAGAAGGCTACAGAGCAAAAAATGATACAACTTTCGCAAAAAATTATGAATAGCGTCCATGATAAAACAGGTGAATGCTGGAACTTATTGACGACGTCGATTGGTGGAGCAATTCAACAATGTGAGGATGAAACGGAAAATAGTTTATTTGCAAGGGCAGATGATGCGCTGTATAAAACAAAGAAAAAAGGAAAAGATGGCTATACTTACGCAGCGTAGCATTTACAAATGCCAGTATACTATGGCATCATAAAACAGATAATGAAATAAAGGAAGAGATAGAGTGACAAACAAATTTACAGTAAATAATATGTTAACAGAACGTGAAACCGGTCGCGTGACAAAAATTTATGCGATGACACCTGACCGTCAGCCATTTGATTTATTAGACGTAAGCATTTTAAAACATTATGGTGCAATTACAATGGAAGGCTTACACGAAAAAATGGCCGTTTATGCGATTGAAGGCGACTTAAAGCAACAAGGTCATAGTGTAACGCTAACGCTTGCTACACGTGAGGACGCAGAAAAATTCATCACGCATATTGCCCCACTTTACAATGACGTTTTACAATAAACATCTATAAAAAGAGCCCCTTCCTTATTACGAGGAGGGGACTCTTTTTAATTAGTAGAAAACTGCTTCTAAAAAATCGAGTTCAATACAGTCTTCAGGCGCTAGTGATAAGTTTTCTAGCTCTCCATAGCTTACTGACAAATGTTGAACTGAAGCGTCATGCTCACGTGCTAATTGTGCAGCCGCTTCTTCATTAGTGAAGGCATAGGCAGCTTCTTGGTTCATTGTGAACATGCTGCCATGAGAATAAAAAAGGCCGTCTTTTTCGACGACATAATAATGAATACAATCGCTCGCTTTCATACGCTTAAGTCCTTTCCGTTCTAAATTAAGACACAAAGAGTAATTTAACATAGTTTAGCTAAAAAAGAAAGAGACATTTCCACTGTGAATCCTAAATGACGCGCTATTTATCACGATAAAAATAGAAACAGCATATGAGGTGACGGCAATGGAATTTTTTAAAAAGCGACGAGAACATCAAAGTATTCAGCGCACGTATGATAAACGAGGTTTTAATAAAGCAGGGTTGCATTTAAACGGCACAAGCTACGATTATGATGGCTATGATCATGCGGGCTATAATGCAGCTGGCTTTAAGCAAGACGGCTATAACAATGCAGGTTTCGATGTAGCTGGCTTTAAACGAGATGGTTTTGATCGTCAAGGTTACAATCGCCAAGGCTATGATGCGCGTGGCTTTAATCAAAAAGGCTTTGATCGACGCGGCTTTACAAGAGAAGGGAAACGCTATAATGCACGTGGTTTTGACGTGCAGGGCTATAATGCGCGTGGCTTTAATCAAAAAGGTCGGCATCGTAATGGGACGATGTTTAATGATGACGGCTATAATGCGGTTGGGTATGATGCGCTTGGTTTTAATAGACAAGGCTATAATGCATCGGGCTATGACCATAATGGTTATAATCAGGAAGGCTTCGATAAATACGGAAAAAAGCGCTTTGAACAACAAGTAGCCGAGCTAAATCAACGGCAGCAGCCATTGACAAAATTAGAACAACAATTAATTTCAGTAGCACAACAACCGCTACAAAAGCGAACTTTTTCACGGAGACGGGATTATACGAATCACAAGGCATACAATCCAAAAGGCAAAGCAGCAGGCCCATATGATGTGTTTGGGTTTAATGAGTACGGCATGCACAAAAATGGGACTCCGTTAGATGAGCAAGGGTATTCAAGAGAAGGTTTAGATAAATACAGCTTTGATCAACAAGGTAATAAAGATGGCATCAATGAAAAAGGCGAAAAAAGAGATGTTTAATCAAATAAGGCAACGTGTAACGAAGTACGCGTTGCTTTTTCTTCTATTATAATCCAAAAAATTCGCCATTTGGAAATTATAATGGATATATTAAAAACAGAAAATTCCGATTTTTTGAAAACCGTTGACACTTTTTCAGGCTCGTGATAATATTTCATTACATTAGTGATTTAGCAGACGAAAGTAAAATGGTAAAGAGCTAGAGAATAGGATATGAAATAGGAGGCATTTTGCATGAAACGTATTTTTTCATTGCTGTTCATGTTAGTAGGGATTGTTTCGGTTCTTGCAGCATGTGGCTCATCTGATGAGAAATCAGGAGCAGAAGGCAAAGACAAATTAGTAATTGGGATTGACGACAAATTCGCACCAATGGGTTTCCGCGATGATAAAAACAACATTGTCGGTTTTGATATTGACTTAGCGACAGAAGCAGCAAAACATATGGATATGGCTGTTGAGTTTCAACCAATTGACTGGTCAACAAAAGAATCAGAGCTTGCAAGTGGACGTATTGATTTAATTTGGAACGGCTATACAATTACAGACGAGCGTAAAGAAAAAGTATTATTCTCAAAACCATACTTAGAAAACGCACAAGTACTTGTTACATTAAAAGATTCTAGTTTAGCGAAATTAACAGATTTAACAAATAAAAAAATCGGTGTGCAAGCACAATCTTCTGCACTTGACGCATTCAATGATAATGCGATTAGCAAAAAAGTAAAAAACGTTTCAGAGTTTAAAGATAATGTATTAGCATTAAATGATTTAAAAGCGAAACGTATAGATGCGGTTGTTATTGACCAAGTAGTAATTGATTACTATATGACGCAACAACCAGATACATTCAAAATCATGAATGAATCCTTAGCACCTGAGCAATATGGTGTTGGGATTAAAAAAGGGAATGAAGCCCTTCAAACAAAATTACAAGAAGCTTTAGATAAAATGAACGAAGATGGTACAGCTGAAGAGATCTCAGACAAATGGTTTGGTGAAAACAAAGTTCTAAAATAGCGTATCTTTCTGAAGGGGATGTCCAACAACGGGCATCTCCTTCCCTCGTTTCAAAACCCTATTCTCGCTCACTATAAAGGAGGAACTATCGATGGCAGATTATTGGTCATCCGTCATTATGCCGATGCTTGAAGGCGCGCAAATGACATTGCTATTATTTTTTATCGCAATTATTGTATCTGTGCCAATTGGCTTTTTATTAACGCTTGCGATTAACAGTAAAGTGAAGCCACTTTCTTGGCTTGCAACAATTTACGTAACAATTATGCGTGGGACACCACTCTTACTACAATTATTAATTATTTGTTTTGGTCTACCGATGATTCCAGGAATCGGTGAATATTTAACGATTGACCGTTTTGCAGCGGCTTGCTTAGGTTTCATTTTAAATTATGCAGCCTATTTTGCTGAAATTTTCCGTGGCGGTTTATTGTCAATTGATAAAGGTCAATACGAGGCAGCGAAGGTACTTGGTTTATCAAAATCTCAAACAACGCGTAAAATTATTTTGCCACAAATGTTCCGCGTAGCACTACCATCGGTTGCCAATGAATCGATTACATTAATTAAAGATACTGCATTATTATATGCGGTTGCTGTACCAGAGCTTTTACACTTTGCTGAAACAGCCGTCAACCGAGATTTCTCGATTGTACCGTACTTTATTGCAGGTGCGATTTACTTAATCATGACGATTATTTTGACAGTTTTCTTCAAATGGTTAGAACGTCGCTTTCAATACGAATAGGAGGACATTGACATGTCATTAATTGAAGTTCAAAATTTAAAAAAATCATTTGGCGATAATGAAGTATTGAAAAATATTACATTTAACGTCGAAAAAAACGATGTTATTGCAATTATCGGTCCTTCAGGTTCTGGTAAAAGTACGATGCTTCGTAGCTTAATTCATTTAGAAGAAATTAACGGCGGTACAATTAAAATTGCCGATGAAGCCTTTGTCGAGGATGGCGTGTATAAACGTCCAGAAATTATTAAACAGGCGACATCTAAAATGGGCATGGTGTTCCAGCAATTTAATTTATTCCCGCATTTAACGGTCAAAGATAATTTAGAGCTGGCTCCAAAAATGGCTGGTAAAAAGACTACAATCTCAGCAATGACAACTGATTTACTACAAAAAGTCGGGCTATTAAATAAAGAAAAAGCGTATCCAAAAAGCTTATCTGGTGGTCAACAGCAGCGTGTAGCCATTGCGCGTGCGCTAATGATGAATCCCGAAATTTTATTATTTGATGAACCAACTTCTGCACTTGATCCAGAATTAACAGGCGAAGTATTAAAAGTTATGAAAGATTTAGCAGAAGAGCATATGACGATGATTGTGGTGACACACGAGATGGGCTTTGCACGGGGTGTGGCCAATAAAGTTGTCTTTATGGATGACGGCGAAATCGTTGAAGCGGGTACACCAGACGAATTATTTGGCAATCCACAGCATGAACGGACAAAAGCATTTTTAGCGAAAAATTTAAAATAAATGAGTGGTATATGATGAGAAAGAACGTCCAGATTCATGACGAATCGGCGTTCTTTTTTTGTGTTTTTGCCTATGAAAAAGCATCTGCCGTTAAAATTTTTTCTTCTTTCCATGAAAAAGGTGTTGTACAATAAAAACAGTTATCATTGAAATTGGCGATATTTGGATGATGCATAATGCATGAAGGAGGCTCTTTTAGTATGGAAAAATCGGATTTAATGAAACAAAAAATTGATGAGCTTTCAGAGAATCAAGCAAAAAATTTATTGCTGGATTTATATATGGAATTAGATGAAAACGATGAAATATGGTTTAATGAGCATTTAAAACACCAATTAGAATGGGATACGTCTACGGTACATATTATCTTTGGACGTACAGCTTGTCTTAGTCTTAAGCAAGCATTAGATGAACGGGTTATTGCTTTTCCAGATGTCTTATCAATGGGGCCTATTAAGGCGCTTGATACGTGGAAAGGGATGGAAGCGCGTTACGCGTGGTTTAAAGAAAACTTACATGATACATATAATGAATTTAAAAAAATGAAGCGTAAAATGATGCAGTCTTTCCGTGATTTAAAACGTTTAACAGCGGAGCAAGATGTCGTGATTTGGACATGTGCAAACTCTGCGGAGCGTTTAGGCGCACGAATTATTATGGCGGCATTGCCACAAGTGCATACGATTCAATTAGTGGATACATACCAAGGATACCGAGATATTGAACAACATGACACACCAGGTTTTCCACGGACGACAGGCGAGGTAGCACCTGAGTTATTATCAAAAATGGCGCAGCTACCGCCAACGCATTTAACGGCACAACAAGTTACAGAGCTTAAAGAAGAAGGTAAGCTGTGGTTAATGAGCGAAGCGAAGCTCCATTTATTTGAGGCAGGGGAACTAAAAGCGTTTGATGAAACGATTTTAGATGATTTTATTTTAGAGCATGTCGCAGATTTACAACAAGGCAGCTATGTAAAAGCAGCTGAATTACTAGGTGACGTGTATAGCACAATGCGCGATTATACCGGTGATACTTTTTTAGAATATCGTGTGCGTTCACTAATTGATCAGCAGAAGCTGAGCTACAAGGGGGACCTCAGTGATATGATGTTGTATGAAATTAAATTAGCTGAACCGAGTGATGAAAATGTGGATGAACTACTTCAGTAAAATGAAAGGGAATGGACAAAATCCATTTACCGTTTATATGAAAGATATTATTGTAACATTTATTGGCACGTTTATAACAATCGCTGGGTTAATCTATTTAACGCAACATTTGCATTCCCAGTGGATCATGGCATCATTTGGTGGTAGCTGTGCGCTGGCCTTTGGGTTATGGCAAGCACCGGTATCCCAGCCACGAAGTATTATTGTAGGGCATGTTTTATCGACAACGATTGGACTTAGTATGTATCATTTGGCCGGGAATCATGCTGTTGTTGTCGGGCTTACAATTGCTTTAGCGGTAGCAGCAATGATGCTAACACGTACGATGCATCCACCGGCAGCAGCCAATCCATTAGTAATTATGCTGGAAGGCAGTCACAATTGGGGCTTTTTATTGTTCCCTGTATTAACGGGCGCAGTGTTTGTTGTTATTATGGCACTACTGATTAATAATTTGCGACAAACGCGTAAATACCCAACGTATTGGTAACAATTTGTCACCGGATATCCATTGCTCTTCATATAGGATATTGCTACTATTAAGGAGATACTGGGCATTTGCCTATTAGACAGAGGAGTATAAAAGAGTATGAATATTGTTGTTCTCGTCGTTTTCTACTTAGTGTCTGTATCACTAGGGATGCTAGCTATTTATTTAGGTGTGCCAACGAAATATGCAGTCGGATTTTTCGCTGTATTAGCGTTTGCACTTGTAGCTGGTTATTCATATGTGATTACATCAAGTAAGAATACGAAACTTATTTTACGCTTAATGCGTATGCAAAAAACAGATCCATTATTCCAATACCCTATTACGTTATTGGAAGGTACTAAAGAGCAAGAATTAGATGAAATTGAACGCATCTTACATAAGCACCGTAAAAATGTAGATACGTTATCTGATTTCCAATTCCGCAAAGCGATTTTGGAAGAGGATTTAACAACAGCAAAAGCAGTTGTTGGTTCAATGAAAAAGAGTCCATTAAAACGATTTAACCAAGCGCAGTGTGAAGTATATATGGGTAAATTCGGGATGGCGCGTGAAATTCCACAAGTTCAATTATGGATGGACCATGCAATTGAAGCATTAATTGCTTATGAGCAAGGTCATAAAGATAAATATATTGAAGAAATGGATAAATCAATTGAAAGTGCGAAAGGTACTTACCGCGTACAACAATATGCGATTAAAAAGAAAACATTACGTGAATGGCCAGAAAAGAAACCATCTCGTAAACGTTTCCACTAATATGTAACGCAAAAGACGCCTATTATGTCTAAGTATAATAGGCGTCTTTTGGAATTCTACATAAAAAGGCAAAGAAGTTATATTGAAAAAGGATTAAAAGTCAGATAGAATTAAAATACAGATTGAGTAAAATTGTAAATAAAATAGAAAAAAAGATTGTTTTCATAGAAAAATAAATTTAGCCATCGAATTCGGTATATATGAGGGGTCAGAAAATGAAGAAGACACTGGAAAACTTCCAAGAATTGTCGACGAATCAAAAATTTTTAGAGTATATCGCAACAGATACGCCCTTTACGTATTGTGGAATATTGCGAAAAAACTCCACCAGTATTTTATATTTAGTAGAAAATCGCCGAACACATGAAAAAATTGTTTTAAAAAGAATGCGCAAGCGCACGTTAAATCGTACAAAATATAAAAAACGCTTCGAGCAGGAGCAACAAGTATTGCAAGCGCTTGATTTAGCGTATGTACCTACTTGGTTAGGCAATGGGATGGTCGGAAAAGTTCCTTTTTTTATGATGACGTATATGGAAGGAGAAAATATTCTTGAACATGGACCATATGCTGCTTTAGATGCGTTACGAATTATTAAAAAAGTTAGTAGCCTACTTCAAAAAATTCATAAACAAGGCTATGTGCATCGGCATTTAAAACCTGAAAATATTATTTTTAAGCATCAACAATTGGCTATCGTTGGCTTTGATCAAGCTGCGGAATTAACAACGCCTAATGAACTGACGAGCGAAGAACTTTATAAACAAACGACGATTTATAGTGATATTGACCAACTAGCACGTTTATTTTTAGCATTAACCGATGAAACAGGTCAATTAAAATGGAAAAAAGCGGAGATTGCGCTTGAGCAAAGACGTTATACAAAGTCGATTAATCGGTTATTGTCACGTGCGATGGGCATACGCAAACTGTTTTCATCTTTAGAAGAATTTGATGATGCGTTAGAATACTGTTTGAATGAATTATGTACACCGTCGATGTAAGCTTCGATAAGAAAGCAGCAAAATAGTTCTAGCTGCTTTCTTACTTTTATTTGACAAAATATTCAATTAATTCTACTGTTAAACCATATAGATGGGAGGAATTTACATGTCAAACGAAGTATTTCAGACATTACCAACAACTGCGGTAAGTGATGCGTTAAAGGGGAAGAATCATTTGCCATCAACTATTAAAGTGCTTGATGCACGCCATCATATTGCCGGAAAGGCAGTGACGGTAAAGTTGCCGATTTATGAAAATGGTGCAGTGATGGAAGCAATGTTACGTGCAGAACCTGGTGATATTTTAGTTGTTGATATCGAAAATAATACGTCGCGTGCAGTTGCTGGAGACTTCGTTATTGGAATGATGAAGAAGTTGGGTATCGGCGGCCTTGTCGTTAATGGTGCTATTCGTGATGTTGAAGCAGTGCTGGCATTAGATTTCCCAGTATTCGTGACAGGCATCACACCAGCCGCAGGTGTTAAAAATGGCGGAGGCAAAGTGAATATTCCAGTAACAATCGGCAAAACAACGGTACAGCCAGGCGATATTATTGTGGGGGATGTTAATGGTGTAGTCGTTGTACCACAAGAGGCTGCACTAGAAGTAGCTGCGCGTGCAAAAGAAAAAATCGTCCAAGATGAAGAGCGAGAACGCACAGTAACAGCTTCTCGTGAGTCAATTATCGCACATTTAACAAAGGTGACAGATAGTTTAAAAGCATAGTATAATGAGTCACGAGGTGTTTTAATGAATCGTTTTGGAATGTATTCCATACTATGTGGTGTAATCGCGGTCCTGGCATTGTTCATCCTAAGTGGTGTACATATGCCGATTTTACTGTTTGCTATTGTATTCCTTGCTTTAACAATTGTAGGTCTTGTATTTGCAGTAAAAGCAAAGAATGCGATTTACTTATTAACGGGTGGTCTATTAAATGGTCTGTTATTAATTTATACTGTCATTTTAACGTTTGCATCTTAAATAATCTTAAAAGAGGCTGGGACAAAACCCTAGCTAAAGAAAGGACTTCGGCAAATGAAGATGCCGAAGTCCTTTTTATCTGTAATTTTTTTGTTTTTGTATAGGACGAATTGTAATATTAAGTGCACCACTCAAAATAAATAAAAAAAGACCCATTCAATATGAGCCTGTATAATTAAAGTTCCTACACCAAAATCAACAGGGGGCCA